>DAHWJO010000058.1:0-18472 GCA_027344105.1 Sulfobacillus sp. | reverse complement strand
AATGGCGCATCACGGACCCCGGCAAACGGTCGTCTACTGCCGGGTGAGTAGCCAAAGCCAACGCCCCGACCTCAAAAATCAACGGCGGGTGCTTGAGGAATTTTGTCTGGCGCGTGGATTAGCCCCCGCCGAGTACGTGGAAGAAATGGGCGGGGGGATGAATTTTCACCGCAAGAAGTTCCTGGCCTTAATGGATGCCATTGAGGCGGGGAGCGTGGGCACTCTGATTATCGCCCACAAAGACCGTCTGACGCGCTTTGGCTATGAATGGTTTGAGCGGTTCTGTCAGCGTCATGCCTGTGACATTGTGGTGCTGAATCAAGAACACTTGTCGCCTGAAGAAGAACTGGTGCAGGACCTATTGACCATCACCCATGTCTTTTCGGCGCGATTGTATGGCTTACGCCACGACCGAAAAAAACTTCAGGAGGCACTGGATGCCGACGTTAGCCCACAAAATCCGGTTGAACCCGACACCGGAGCAAGTGACATACTTTAAGCAAGCGTGTGGCACAGCCCGTTTTGTCTGGAACTGGGCGCTGGCCGAGTGGAACCGGCAATGGCAGGCAGGCGGTCATCCCAACGCCGGGGCTCTGAAAAAACAATTTAATGCGATCAAGTACACCACCTTTCCCTGGTTAAAAGACATTCATCGTGATGCCCACAGCCAGCCGTTTACGGATCTGGCGACCGCCTGGCAGCGGTTGTGGACGCATCAAAATAAGCGCCCGGTCTTCAAGAAGAAACGAAAAACACGGGATAGCTTTTATGTCGCGAATGACAAATTTCGCCTGCAAGGGCCGCAGGTCAAACTGCCCAAAATCGGGTGGGTCGCCATGCAGGAACCCTTGCGGTTTCCTGGTAAAATGCTGGGAGCACGAGTCACCCGCCAAGCGGATCAATGGTTCCTCTCCGTGCAGGTGGATGTTCCCGGCACAATTTATTATCGTCACCGCGACGCGCAAGGAACCACGGGAGTAGATGTCGGGGTGAAAACCTTTGCCACATTGCCGGATGGAGAAAAGATTGCAGGCCCCAAGGTGCATCGTAAGGCCCTCCGGCGCTTGAAGATGCGGCAGCGGGCGATTTCCCGCAAGATGGTGGTTGCCAAAGCCGCTATCGGTCTGGCCCCGAAGGCTCCGATTCCCCAAGGCACCCGGCTCCCTCGGAGCCGGAACTGGCTGAAAGCGCAGAGCCATCTGGCCCGCACACATCTGCGCGTTTTCAATATTCGCCGCGACTTCTTGCACAAAACGTCTACGCGACTCTGCCGCGAAAACCAAGCGATAGGGATCGAGACGTTATCGGTGGCAGGCATGATGCAAAACCATCACGTAGCCCGGGCCATTGCCGATCAAGGCTTGGGGCAGTTTTTCACGATGCTGAAATACAAAGCCGATCGCTATGGCGCACAACTGGTGCCAGCAGATCGCTGGTTCCCCAGCAGCAAACTCTGCTCGACCCCCGGTTGCGGCTATCTCAAGAAGGACTTGACATTGAAAGATCGGGAATGGATCTGTCCGTCCTGTGGCACCTGGCATGATCGTGATGTCAATGCGGCGCAAAATTTAGCACGGCTGGCAACCGAAACTGCCCTACCTGTGGCGACACGGCCCGTAAGGGATGTGCCGGTGCGGTCGAAGGGCCGAACCGATGGGAAAGTTACGCCTGTCAGGCACGAAGCGACACCCGCTGGCTATATGCTGGCGGCTTCGGGGCAGGAAGAATCGTGCGATCACCAAAGATCACATGATTTATAGCAGGTGTCCACAGTATGCGCATTATAACGGTGCGGGATCTCAGAACACAGACTCGCCGCATGGGCGAATGGCTGTCCGGGGGAGAAGCAGTGGTGGTGACCTCGAACGGTAAACCCATCGCTGTTCTCTCGCCGGTTACGGAAGAGACCGTCGAATCCGAAATCGCCGCTTTGAGGCAGGTGCGTGCTGCTCGTGCATTAAGCGCCTTGCAGCAAAGGGCTCACACACTCGGATTGGATCAGTTGTCTGAAGAGGACATCGATGCGGAAATTTCCGAGGTCCGGAAGGAACGGACAGGTCGTGAGTAATTTTCACAACCTATTGGTGATTGATACCAACGTGATAGTGTCAGCCTTGCTGAAGGCGGATAGTCTCCCAGCTGCGGTCTTGCGATCGGTTCTGAATGGTGATGCATTGATGGCTCATGATTCCCGAATTTTACTGGAGTACCGCGACGTGCTGGCTAGACCGAAGTTTGGCTTTTCACCAGTGTTGGCCGAGCACTTGCTGAGATATCTGGAAGACGTGGGAATCGTGGTGGCCGCGTCACCGCTCAGGGTTTCATTGCCGGACCCAGATGACACGAAGTTCCTGGAAGTCTGCATAGCGGCTGGGCCAGCTGCACGGCTTGTCACGGGGAATATCAGGCAGTTTCCCGTGGAATCTTGCCATGATGTTCACGTTGTGACCCCCCGTGAATGGTTGGAGCAATTACCGTAAAGTCTTGAGTGCCGCATCTTCCTAAAGCACCAACATCCCCGCACGTTCCTGTGATGAAAGGGCCGCGGGATAATGAATATGCCCGTGATGGCCTAAGTGGTCCGCTCGCTCACAGAGACCGAAATCCCAAATCATGATGTTCTTGCGCTGACCCCTACCTACTACGGTGTGAGCGCTTGCACGGCCAGGTTAATCCCAGCCGAACGGTGGCCACGGCGAAATTATGAGATCGCGCACTCCGGTCCGTGCATCCGCAGCAGTTGTCCCGGAGATCGGGCATTCTTGCCTGCGTAGCCCACTGGAATACGTGTCTTTTCTGGGACATAGCATCAAGGGAAGTCCCATGACGAGGTGGCGCCAATGGAAGAACGACAACCCAGCCGTACCGCAACCCTGATTACCGGATTCACCATGCTTTTGCTGACGATCATGCTGATTGTGTTTTCTGAACACGGTTATCATGCCACGGTGGATGCGCTGAAATTGTTTTTTGAAGTGGTCTTCCCGTCTCTCCTGCCTTTTTTCATCCTCTCCGACGTTCTGCTGTCTACGGGGATCGTTCATTATCTGGGGGTGTATTTTGAGCCCCTGATGCGCCCGCTGTTCAATGTGCCGGGAGTGGGGTCTTTTGTGTTTTCCATGGGTCTGGCCGCAGGGTACCCGATGGACGCCGTGCTGACGGCCAAATTCCGGCGCCAAAACCTGTGCACCAAGGTGGAGGGGGAACGCCTGCTGGCTTTTTCGAACTCGGCAGACCCTCTCTTTCTGTTTGGAGCGGTCGCCGTGGGAATGTTTGGGCAGCCGGCTTTGGGAGCGGTGCTGGCCTTAGCCCACTACACGTCCGTGCTGATGGTGGGCCTGACTTTCCGGTTCTATGGGCGGCGCGGCGAGGCCAAACGCACCGATGAGGGGGTCATGCTGCGGGGCATTCACAAGAGGGCTATGGACGCTCTCATGCGCGGGCGCCAGGAAGATGGGCGGCCTTACGGACAGGTGATCAACCAGGCTATCTCTGAAACGATGGGCACGCTGTTTATGATTATGAGCTTCATGGTTTTATTTGCGGTACTGCTCAAAGTGCTGACAGTTACGGGGCTGGTGGTGGTTTTGACAGCTCCCTTGGCAGCGCTGTTTCATGTCATTGGTCTCTCCCGCAATTTGGTTCCGGCGGCGGTCAAAGGATTATTTGAAATTGACCTGGGCTCGGCTGCTGCGGCGCAGGCCTCGGCACCCCTGTTGCAGAAGCTGGTGGTGGTATCTGCGGTGGTGGCTTGGTCCGGGCTGTCCGTGCACGGGCAGGTGGCTTCGGTGCTGGCCGACACGGACATTTCCATGAAGCCGTACTTCATGGCCAGAGCGCTGCATGCGGTGTATGCCGGCATCATGACGCTAGTGTTTTTCAGGCCGGTGGAACTGGCTCTGGGGGGACTGACGCTGCCTGCTTTTGCCGACCGGGACTTTCTGGTGGTGGCGCCGACCGCGCCCACAATGATGGATGCATTTCACGTGACTCTATTGATTATGGCGCTATCTCTGGCTATTTTGGCTCTTGGCACGGTGGTCGTGGCCGCCGTCCGCGCGCTGCGGCTGGAATGGCTCGGAGCCCGCTTCCGCTGAAGAGAGCTCCCGCCTTTCTTGCACCCCCCGCTTTCCGCTGCATACCTTAGAGGGAAAAGCGACATCTAGGGGTGGGGTGAGCCGCGTGGTCCATGAACTGGGAGTAGCGCTGGCGGTGATTGCGGCGTTGGTGGTCAGCCGCCAGCCGCTCACGTCCGCCACCGTGTGCCGCCTGTCTGCCCTGGCTGGGGAATTCATCTATTTCACCCGGTGGGCCCCAGAAGTGGGGGTGTGGCTGTTTGCAGTGGCCGTGGTCGGCAGCGTGGCATCATGGTTTAGGCTAAATCGGGGCCCCGTGGCAGAGATCACAGAAATTGTGGCGTGGACTTGGATGGCCTTGGCGATCTGGTGAAGTTTGCTATGATGACTGTATCAACGGCAGCGAGGTGAGCGGTGTTTGACTTGACGACCCACTTGGGGGTTCCGTTTTCATGGACAGGCCATCAGGAAGATCCGCTGTACCCTTTGATTGACGGGGCATTTGACCATCATGTGGCCCGGAGTCTGGACGAGTTGCGACCTTTTTTGGAAGATCCGGACGCGCGCGGTTCGCAGTACGTATATCACGTCTATGAAGGCGTGCATTTGAAAAGTGAGGAATCCCGATTCCGTTCCCTGGGAATCGGCGTGGACCTGACCATCATGTGGCCGGGGTCGCTAAGCGCGGAGTGGATCAAGACGGCGGGGCATTTTCATTCAGCGGCCGACAGTGAGGAATTGCGGGCCGAACTGGTGGAAGTGGTGCAGGGTCAGGCCTTGTTCCTGCTGCAGTCGGGGGCGCGGGACCGCATTGACGATCTGGTGCTGATATCGGCTGGGCCCGGAGACTGGGTGTTTGTCCCTCCTGGCTACGGGCATGTCAGCCTCAATGCCGGAGAGGATGTGCTGGCGCTGGCTTGCGCCCATGCGGCAGATATCTATCTGGAATACGAGGAAATGGCGCGCCACCGCGGGGCGGGACTGTGGATCGGGCCGGAGGGGATGCGGGCAAATCCCAGCTACCTCAGGGTTCCGCCCCTCAAGAGGCTTGCCGCGCGGGAGTTGATTCCCCATCCCGGCAAGGACCCGCTGTATCAGATGGCAAGCCGGGGCGGGGCGCCGCTGGATTTTCTGCGGGACCCGCGGCAGCCGCCGCCTTGGCGGTAAGAAGGCGCGAAGGGATTAGGGAACGAGCTGCAGATCTTGCGCATGATAGCGCTCAAGGACTGCCTTGAAGGCTTGCTCGGGGGATTCCACACACATGACTAGGCCCCCCTGTTCAAGAATGTCGGCATACTTTTTGGCCCATGTCCTATTCATCCCCAGACGGTAAATGTGATGCTGCACATCCAGGAAAGGATACGGGGCGACAGCGTGCGTCAGTGGACCCAAGACCAGCACCGCGAGGTCCGGCTGGCGCAGTAAAACGGAAACGGCCGCACTGGCCTGTATGGTTTCAATGCAGGATAGCAGTGTCTGGGGGTTCTTAAACCATCCGAAAATCCGTGGCATCAAACCACCTCCGCCACTAGTATCTGCTCTTTTTTGCAATCCATAATGGAAATTGGGTCCATTTTGGAAGCGAGGGCCATCCTTATTGGGGGATGGCCCTCGCTTCCGGCATTTATTGCGGATTGGCGGGATCGCCCCGGCCTGCGGCCTGTATGAAAAGGTGGGCGAGCTCGTGCTTCTCATCGTCTTCGGCGACACTCCAGGAGGTATACGCCAGCCAGTCGTCGGGCTTCTGCCAGGTGTGTTGTTTTTTGGCGACCTGGTTTCCGATGTCGACGAGTCTCCCGTGCAGATCGTCCGCGCTCTCTGGGGCGTAATTTTCCTGGACGTAGGTCCACACAGTGTCCAGCGTTGTCGGAATGTCAATGTTCTTCATAGTCTCCCACCTCCGCCTATAGCCTGTGTAACGCGCTCAAAACTATGCAGAACACGTCGCCGCTCCTTACAGGTCCAAGCCGGCCAAACGGGCCGACAGCCAAGAACCGGCGTGATCTTCCGTGTGCCGGATCCACTGGCTGACCACCAACCACCACGTTTGCCACGGTTTTAGGGGCACACTGTGGACTTTGTGGGAGATCGTGGAAGGATCCAGCAGCGGGCGCGGTTTTGTCGTGTGCGCCGGAAGCTTGGGGTGGGAGATAGTGGACGGCAATTGCACCTGGGCAAAGTTGTAGTGATAGTTGATGGCGATCTGCGATGAGGCTTGCGCGGCCGTCAGAGCGGAGGGCGAGTAGTTCCAGTTTACAGTGATATCCTTGCGGATGCCGTCGTACAGCCCAATATGCCAGTGGTCCTGCAACGAGGCAAAGTAGCCGTAGGCGCCCCAGGTGGGGTCGGCTACGACCCACCCGACGCTGGGCAGGTAAAACTCGGTCCACTGGTGAAACCCGCCCTGGCCGCTGCCGTTGCTGGTCACATAGCCGCCCACGAAGCGGGCCGGAATTTTAGCGGTGCGCAGCAATCCCACGTACAGATCCGCAATATCGCTGCAGATGCCAAGGTGGCTCTCAGCGGTCGCCACCGCGCTGCCAGATGCTTTCAGAGAATAATTATAATGGATGTTGGCGACAATCCACTGGAAAATGGCGTGAGCTTTCTGCTCGGGATTTTGCCCAGGCTTAATGACAGAGTCGTCGATGCTTTCCAGCACCGGGGAGTCCGTGTTCACTTCCTGTGCTTCCTGGGCCGGATTGGTGTAGGCTTTGTACACGGCGCTGTGGGTATTGTAGGGCGGGTAGGTCAGAGGCAGTTTGTAGCTGACTTCCGAAGACGTGGCCGTATAGCGCAAGGAGAGCGTAACGGTCTGGTGGGGGGCGATGGCGCTCCACATAAATGAACCAATCAAGTTGCCATACTGGTCATGGCGCAGACTGACGGGACGGACGCTCTCGGAAACCAGGCGGACCTGCGAGTAGCTGGTCTCCGGCGCCAGCAACACCACATTGGCCTTCACGTCGTAGGCTTCGGCGGATTCCGTGTTGGTCAGGGTAATGGTCTGGGTAAAGGTGTAATAGGCTGGCAAGGTCGGAATCGCATCCGCCGAGGCGATGCTGGTGTTTTCCTGCGCGGCCTGTACACCGGGATTCCAACTGACGATTCCCGAGAGCACAATCACCATGCTTAATGTCATAAAGCGCTTAACACCCACGGCCTATCCCCCTAGTTGATTAACATAAGTATTATACTGGCCGTTACCGCAAGAGGGAACTGACCTTTCATAGGGGATCAAGGATTTTACTGGGGGAAATGGGAGAAATTCCAAGATAATTGGAGCCCAGGAGGGGAGGCCGGGAGTACCCGGCCTTTAGCGTATCTTTTCCACTTCTGACCGAATATCTTCCAGTTTCACGTACCGGTCGCAAGCATTTTCCAGTTCCGCGGAAATCATGCCGCGGGTGCCTACACCGATAATTTCTTTCCCGCGCGAGCGAATCAGCTCGACTGCCCGCTCAAAGTCGCCGTCGCCGGACATGAGGACGGCCACATCATAGCGGTTGACCGTGCTGAACATGTCAATCACAATTTCGATGTCCAAGTTGGCCCGCCGGATGACGGAACTGGAGCTCTGATCCATGGTCTCCTTGATAGACTTCTCCCGGATTGTGAACCCCAGATGGCGCAGAGCCGTCAGGAAGTCCCGCTGGGAGTTGTCAGGAGGCACTTGCACCCCGGTGTAATAGAACGCATTGTAAATTTCCCTGCCTCTGGTAAAGTATTCGATGACCCGGGCAAAATCCAGATGCCATCCCAAGACCCGCTGCGCGTAAAACATGTTTGCGCCGTCAACAAAAATTGCCACCCGTTCATTGCTGTAATCCACGTTGTCCTCCTCATGAGTCAGATGCTTTTATATTGCGCGCACCTCATTGTCGGCTGTTATCTTTAACACGCTAAACAGTAAGCCACTCTTATCATACTTAATCCTGCGCCAAACGCTAAGTATTTATAAACCCGCGGCCGAAGAAATTTGTGTGCGGAACGGGCTTTTCGTTATATGATCGGACATAAAGATGAGGGGATGATAAAGATTTCGGGTGTGCGCATTGTGGTCATTGGGGGCGGGAGCTCCTATACCCCGGAGTTGATGTCCGGGTTGCTCAAAGCTCAGGACCTGCCCGTGGAGAGTGTCACACTGGTTGACGTGCCTGAGGGCAAGGAAAAGCTGGAAATTGTGCGCCTGTTCTGCCAGCGCCTCTTGGATGGGGCGGGGTCAAGCATCCATCTGCAGACGGCGCTCGACCGCCATGAGGCGTTGGCGCAAGCGGATTTTGTATTGAGCCAGTTCCGTGCCGGGGGGCTGGAGGCCCGCGCCCGTGATGAGCGGATCCCCTTGCGCTACGGCGCTATCGGGCAGGAAACGGTAGGGGCGGGGGGCTTTGCCAATGCCCTGCGCACTATTCCTGTGACAATAGGATTGGCCCGCGACCTGGAATCAGTCAATCCGGACGCCTGGCTGATTAATTTCACCAATCCTTCGGGGATGGTGACAGAGGCCCTGCTGCGCCATACTAGGGTGCGCAGCATCGGCTTGTGCAATGTGCCCATTACCATTGAACGCACCATCGCGCAGGCCTTGCAAGTGCCTCCCGAGGCGGTGTCCCTGGATTTTTTTGGACTGAATCACCTGTCTTTTGCCCGGGGGGTCTATGTCAACGGGAAAAATATCACCCCGCTGGTGCTGGAATTTCTCAAGAACCCGCAGACGCAGGTGGCCAATATTCCCGACCAAGAGTGGGACCGGGATGTGCTGGATGCGGTGGGAATGCTCCCCAATCCCTATCTCCAGTACTACTGGAATCCCGGTGAGATGCTTAGCCGCGAGCAAAGCGCGCTGGCGGCAGGAAAAGGCACGCGGGCCAATGAGGTGATGGCTGTCGAGAAGTCGCTCTTCCAGGCGTATCAGGATCCCAGCCAACGGACACTGCCGGAGGCCTTGATGCAGCGAGGCGGCGCATATTACAGCACCGTCGCAGTCATGCTAATCGAATCTCTCGCCCTCAACAGGCGCCGGGAGATTGTGGTGAATGTCCGCAATGGGCACGCGCTGCCCGAACTGCCTGAGAGCAGCGTGGTGGAAGTGCCGGCAGTGGTCGATGGACGGGGCGCGGTGGCCTTGGAGTGCGGCCCGATGCCAGCCTCGGTGAGGGGGCTGATCCAGCAAGTGAAGGCTTACGAGGAACTGACGATTGAGGCGGCCATGACAGGGAGCCGCAAGACGGCTCTGACCGCTCTGATGAATAATCCGCTGGTGCCTTCGGCTGGTGCGGCGGTGAAAATTCTTGAAGATATTCTCCAAGAGAACGCGGCCTTCCTGCCGCAATTTGCCGTATGAGCGCGGTATATATCGGCGTGGATGGCGGCGCCAGCAAAACTGAAGCGGTGGCAGCGCGAGACGGGAAAATATTGGCCATGGCACGCACCGGGCCCTCCAATCCCCAAGGGCCGGTGGGCTTTGACGGCGCTATGGACGCGGTGGGGCAGGCGGTGTCAGACGTGATGGCCCGAGCAGGAGTCGGTGCCGCGGCCGTCCGGCGGGCCGTGTTGGGGCTGGCCGGGGCAGACTTCCCGGAAGACATCGCCAAGATGACAGAAGGCTTGCAGCAGCGCTTGCCTGGGCTGTCTTTCGCGGTCGTCAATGATACCCAGATTGCCCTGGCCGGCGGGTCCCGGTCCGGGTTTGGCATCGCGGTGATCTGCGGCACCGCCACCAATGTGCTGGCGAGGCGTGCAGACGGGCAACAGTTTTCGGTCGGCGGCCTGGGATATGAGATGGGGGATTACGGCGGGGGGGCGGATCTCGCCCGTGACGTGCTGCACCACGCCTTTCGCAGTGCCGAGGGCAGAGGACCCAAAACCCTCTTGGAGGAGGGGGTGCTGGAGCGCCTCGGGCAGCCCGATTACGCGTCACTGCGCCGGGCCATGTATTTTGGCGCCATTCACCCTTATGCTTTCCTGGCGCTGGTGCCACTCTGTTTTGAATCCGCCCGCCAGGGAGACAAGGTGGCGGAGGCGCTCTTGCGCACCATGGCCGGTGCCTTGGCCGCGAGCGTGGTGGCGGCGGCCAGGGCTTTGCCGTTTGACCGGGGAGAGATGGAAGTCATTACCGTGGGGTCTTTGTGGAACGGGGCGTCGGATGTCTTGCGGACGCATTTCGGGGAGATTGTGGGTGAAGCGTATCCGGCCTGCGACATCCATGCCCCTTGCCTGTCCCCGGCGGCGGGCGCATTGCTGATGGCGTCAGGCGGGGATGACCCCGGCCAAGAGGCGCTGCGCCGCCTGCTGGCCGCCCAAGAGGACATGGCCCCTGAGCGCTAAATAGGGGGAGGACTCTCGAATATGCCGCGGATCTCGTGGCGCCGGGGGGCTGGGCAGACCACAGTGACCATATCCCCTTCCCGCAATGTGGAAGACCCGCGCGGGATGAGGTGCTCCCGTTCCCGCGCGATGCCGATCACCAGCGTGTCCTCCGGCAGCCTCAAGTCGCGCAGGGCTACATTGACGGCGCCGGGGTTGGTGACTTCCAGTTCCAGCATGGACGCCCACAGGCTAGTCTCGACAAGACCCGAGAGCGGGGAGCGGATCATTGTTTCCAGGAGCTGCATGGAGGCCACCGCAGCGACAAAGGGGATCAGCCCGGCGGCCTGGGCCTGTTCGCGGGCCTCGGTGGGCACATCGACGATGACATGGTCAGGATGGAGCAGCGCGGCGATTTTCCTGCCCCATGCAATGTTTTGCTCCCACTGGGCCGCACCCAGCAAAGCCACCACATGCACCGTCTGGGCGAAAACGGGAGCCATGGCGCTGGCCTGGCTGGCGGTTTCATAGGTGTGCACCGGGTATTCCTGAGTTTTCAGGTGGTTGGCGATAGGCCGGGTCCAGTGGTTGGGGCCGATGAGGACTATATCGTGCCGCGACGGGGGACGGGCAGGACTTAAACGGTGGAATATTGGCGGGAAGATAAGTGCTGATAGCACTGAGGTGATGATCATGGCGAGATACAGGGACTGAGAAATGATATGGGCCTGATAGAGAATCAAGGATCCGGCGACCGTCACCGACAGCCTCGTGGCCAGCAGCGCGGCCATGGCCAGGGCATGCGGCTTGGGAAACAGCCGCAGCAAGATGACCGATGCACCCGTGCTGATGGCTACCACGCCGATCAGAAACAGGCCCGCCAGGATCCAGATGTGGTCCGATGCTAGAGCGGGGCGCAGGTTCAAGTTGGACCCTACGGTGACGAAGAAAAATGGAATGAAGTAGCCAAATCCCAAGGCATCCAGCTTGTCTTGCAATATCGCCCGGTCGCGTCCCACAATCATGGATACCACAATGCCTGCGAGGAACGCGCCCAGCACGGTGATGGTGCCCAGTGTGTCCGCCAATGCGATGAACAGGGTGATGATCATCATCACCCCGCGCACCCCGATCTGTCCAGTGACACTGTCATGGCCGCTGCCGAACCAGGCCCGGTGCAAGAATCCTGAAGTGGATTTGGCGATGAGCGGCGGGATGAACAGCAGCAGCACGAGGAAAATGCGCAGCACGGCGCCGTGGCGGGTGAGCGCGGCTAAAGCGGTCACTCCCAGCAAGCTCGTAAAGTCCACGACCAGGCTGATGGACAAGATCCACTGTCCGAATGTTGTGTCGACCAGACCCCGCTCCTTCAGCGTGGGCAAGAGCACAGTGGGGGCGCTGCTGCCCAGCAGCAGGGACACAGCCACGGGGGCATGCACCATCCCCAAGCCCTGAAACAGAAATCCTTCGGTGAATGCCAGACCCATCCACAGCAAGGCAATAGGCCACAGCCACTGGCTGTGGGGGAGTTTGGTGGCGCTGCCTTTCAGCCAGGAATCTAAATTCGTCTCCAGCCCATAGAGAAACATAATGTAAGACAAGCCAAAGAGGGACAGGAAGCTGACGGGGGCGGGGTCGTGAATCCACCCGAACCCGCTCTTGCCGAAGACTACTCCCAGCAAAATCTCCGCAGCCGCAAACGGGATCTTGATTTTCGTCCTTAGCAGGACCCACGGCACCATGAGCGCGATAATAGAGACAACCAGAATCGAGACGATGATGTGCGACATAGTCCTCCCGCGGGGATTGCCCCAAGTTCCTTGTCGTAGTGGTGCGTCAAAGATGGCGCATGAAGGCCAGCGTTTGCCCGAAACGGGCAAACGAGATACCATAGAGTTATGAAACGTTGGCAGACCTACAGTATCGTGGGAATACTAGCTTGGGCGGCCGCAGGTTGCGGGTTTGGCCGGCCGCAGGCTATCACCCACAACACGAAACCGAACACGGTAGAAAAAGAAATTTTGACCCGCATGGCCGACTGGCAGAGCGTGCGGACGGACGTCAGCGAGTCGCTGGCTGTGAGCGGGAGCCGTCCTCAGACCCTGGATTATCAGGTTACCAGTGATCTGGGCGGCGGGCAATATGTGGTCAGCCTGTCGTCGCCATCTCCGATGTCTTTTTACGTGAATGATCACGAAACCATATGGTACCCACAGAGCACCAAGCATTATTCGCTCTTGCCGGGACTGCCTGCGGCTGACCAGCCTTTGAGCGCTGCGGCGCGCATTCCGGCCCTGATCCGGGCCAGCACGCTGAAATCGGTCGTGGTCAAGGGCAGCCTGGTGACTTTGCAAATGAGTGCGCCTTTTCCGTCGGCTACGGAGCAGGCGGCGATGTCTGTCACCTACGACACCAAAACCAACGTGCTGACCGGGTGGCACGCTCAGTGGGGCTCAACCCATGTGACGGAGGACTTCTCCCATTTCCAGGTGAATCCTTCTCTCCCGGCCGGCGTTTATACGTTCGTGCCCCCAGCCGGGGTCACACCCGAAGTGGCGCTGTCTGAGACTGGCACCGCACTCAATATCGCGGAAGGCGAAGTCGATTTTCCCATTGCGCTCCCGCCGGCTGGCGCCAACATGACGCTCAATGCCATTAACACGGGTACGAATGCGCAGGGCAAGAGTGTGGTGATTATGAGCTTCGCGGCCCCGGACTCCAATGCGGTGGTCATCACGGAAAAAGCCAGCGTGCACGCGCTGTCCAGCCTGCCGGACAAAAGTCTGAGCGCCACGACCGAGACGGTGGGGGCCCTGACCGTGTTTGTGGGCAGCCTCCCTGACAGCATGGAAGAAGCGGCTTTTTTAGAGCGCAAAACGGAGGTCATCATTGAAGGCGCTACCAGCACGGTGGACACGCTGCTGAACGCCTGGGCTGCGGAACCTTCCCTCGTTCCCAGTTCCTGAACCGCATCCGGCATCCGCCATCTTTTAATTCCGTGTCCTCCCCTCCCTGACAAAATTGCCGGATTAGCTGTGCGGGCTTGGCAACGGGCGCTTTCCATGCTGACAAGGCATGGTACAATGGTAGCAAGTTTCAAGGAGGGGACCCCCATGAAGCAGGCTGGCTGGGGATTCTCTTCCGGAACATTTGGCGAGCTGGTTCAGGGTGTTATTGATCAGACTCCATTTCTGGTAACGATACCGATCCGGTGGGGAACCCGGGCCAAATTTATTCCGGGTGAGAATTCAGAAGTTGTGGTCTATCCCAGACATCGCAAAAAGGCGCAAATTGCGGCACTGTTGGCATGTCAGGCATTGAAGAAGCCCGGAGGGATTCTGAGCATTTCCTCAGTCATCCCGATCGGCAAAGGCATGGCATCGAGTTCGGCAGATATTGTCGCCAGCATGCGTGCTGTGGCGGCGGCGTATGACCGCAGTCTCCTGCCGTCTACGATTGCCCGCCTGGCTGCACAGATTGAACCTTCGGACGGGGTCATGTATCCTCACATGGTGGTTTTCGATCCGGTACAGGGCATGCTTTTGGAAAAATGGCCGATGGCGCCCTATGCCGTCATTGTGGGACTGATTGGGCCAGGCCGGGTCAATACCGCGCTGCACCACCGGTCCCGGCATTCCTACACCAGTGCCCAGCAGCACAGACTAGCGCAGGCGCTGAAAATTGCACGGAAAGCGTCATATTCTCGCATCGTGTCGGAGATGGGGCAGGCGGGTCTGATATCGGCCGAAGTGCAGTGGGAGCGCAATCCCGAGGACCGGCTTTTAGGGGCTGTGATTGACCAGGCGCACCAGGAGCAGTGGGGTGTTGTGACCGCCCACAGCGGAACGGCGCGCGGCTACCTCTTTTCTCCCCGGGATTTTCACTCCGGCGCTGTTGTCAAAGCCGAGCGGTTTTTGCGCAGTCTGCATGCGGGACCCGTATTCCGTTTCTGGACGCTGACCCGGCCGGTTGCGACAGCGGGCCAGTTTGCCGTCTCGCTCGGCAGCAGCCGCAACGAGGCATAGCTAGGGAGCCAGGCCCGGACGGGCCTGGCTCCCTAGCGGTAGGAATAACGGGAGGGATCTTCTGCGAGCCAGCTGACGGCAAGCCCGAAGGCGAGGAGCCCCAGCAGGAAGAAGAACGCACTGGCCGCTCCAAAGTTCCAGGCAAACACCCCAGGCGCCAGCATTAGACCGTTATTGACCAAGGGGCTGATCAGGTCGAAGAGCGGGAGGCCCACCAGCATCCAGACTACCCATAACGCCGCCCCCAAGCTGATGCCTTTGAGCCATGTTGACCCCTTCAGCCGCGGCTCGAGCCATACCTGGTATTCGTAGGCCAGTATGGTGGCCCCACCAATTTCCAGAGCATAGCCGAGAACTGCCGCCAGTCTTAGATTCAGGGTGACAAGCGTGCCGTCCCAAAGCGCGACGTTCAGTACGGGCGAGCCCGCGGCGGGAGCGAGGGAGAGCAGGGCGGTGAACACGATGGTGCCGGCAATGCCTGCGATTAGTGCGCGGCGCCATGGATCAGGTGTATGCTTCATAAGATCACGCCTCTTTTCTTGGGCACATTTTACGCAGTGCCTGTCACCAGAAATGTACGCGGGAACGACGGCAAAATGAGCGGT
The DNA here is from genome assembly GCA_027344105.1 of Sulfobacillus sp. Classification (GTDB taxonomy): domain Bacteria; phylum Bacillota; class Sulfobacillia; order Sulfobacillales; family Sulfobacillaceae; genus Sulfobacillus. The sequence continues at coordinate 3,460 of DAHWJO010000058.1, read as the reverse complement.
AAATTTTAGGCGGAGCGGGTGGGCGATGGAGAGCCTTTTTGCTGCACAGGGATTTCATGCCAGGGTGAAGCCCCTGTGGTACTTGGTTTGGGCCACCTTGTCCCAGACGGGAATGTCCTTTGTGCAGCAGGGTATTATCGTGATGGGATTTCTGTTTGCGCTGAAATATCACCTGGATTTTGTGGAGATTGGCTTGGTGACCACGTCGATGAGTCTGGGCGTCATGGTCAGCATGATCTTTATGGGGATTTTGGCGGACCGTCTGGGACCCCGGCGCCTCCTGTTTGCCGGCGCTGTCGTTATGGCGGGGCTGGCGGCTCTGCTCACTCAGGTCAGGGGATTCCACACGCTGCTGGGGATGTTCTTCCTGCTCGGAGCCAGCCTGGCAGCTGTGCCCATGGCTGGCACCAAGGCGGTCTTCACGGCCTTTAAGAACCGCTCGCGGGGGACTCCCATGGGCATCCGCCAGACGGGGGTGCCGCTTGGAGCCGCCCTGGCCGCCGTGATTTTGCCTATTCTGGCTGTCCGTGGGGGACTGAATGCAGTCTACGCGCTGTTTGCCGCGGAACTTTGGATTGTAGGCTGGATTTTTGCGGCGGTGATCGAGCCCGTGAAGCAGTCAGCCGCCGCAAAGCCCCGCTCTGCCACAAAAGTTTCTCGAGCCCTGTGGCGGCCCGCAGTGGTTTCCGTACTGATGGTGGCGGGCCAATATTTTCTGATCACGTTCACCTTGGAGTACTTGCACCGGTTTCGGCACTTTACCCTGACGGAGGCGGGAGCAGCTTTGGCTCTGGCCCAGGTCGGGGGAGGGCTGGGGCGTGTGCTTTTTGGGCTGTACAGCGACAGGTCCGGAGCGAACCGGGCGCGGACGATCAGCCGGATAGCCTTGCTGGCAGTGGTCATGGTGGGGATTATTGTAGTCCTTCCGGCCCATGTGGGCTTTGGATGGATCTGTGTGATCTGGTTCTTCACCGGAATGGGGGCGATTGGGTGGAACGCCCTGTCGCTGACGTGGGCAGCGGAAACAGTGCCTCCGGATCAGGCCGGGTTTGCCATGGGGTTTGTCGGCACGGTGGTGTTTTTAGGTTCCGCCTTCTTTCCGCCCATTTTGGGAGCGGTGATTGACGCGACGCATCATTTCCGGCCCGCCTGGATCATCTTGGCGGGAATCTTGGCGGCGGCAGGCATGATGGCATGGTACGCCAGCGCGCATGCGCTGGCTGCAAAACCAGAAAAGGGATGATCAGAATGATTCGCTGGGGAATTATCGGCACGGCCGATATTGCGCGCGGAGGATTTTTGCCGGCTTTGCGCGAGGCTGGAGGCGGTCAGGCATGGATGGTAGCCAGCCGTGATCTGGAGCGGGCCCGGCTGTTTGCATCGGAGAACGGTGTCGCCAAGGCCTGCGGGGATTACAACGAGATCGTGGAGAGCGACGAGATTGACGCCATTTACATTCCTGTACCAAACCATGCCCACTATGAATGGACTATGAAGGCGCTGCAAACCCACAAACCGGTCCTCTGCGAAAAGCCCCTGAGCGGAGTGTGGCACCAAGCCGAAGAGGTGGTGAAGGAAGCCCAGAGGACCCGCGCGCTTTTGTGGGAAGCCTATGCCTTCCAGTTCCAGCCGCAATGGCTGCGGGTGCAGGACCTGATCCGCGAGGGCGCCGTGGGAGATGCCCTGGAGATTCACGGCACGTTCAATACCGTGCTGGGGCGGCCTGAGGACGCCCGCTGGGCGAAAGCCTTTCAGGGAGGAGCCCTGAATGATCTGGGCTGCTATCCGGTCCATGTCGCCTCCCTGCTGATAAGGGAGGATCCGGAGGATGTGTGGGCCCAAGCTGAGATTCCTCATGAGGTCGACGAATCCGTGTGGGGGGTGCTGCGCTATCCCAGCCGCCAGCAGCTTATCATGAATGTGTCCTTCGTCCGCCGCTATGACACGTTTACCCGGATTGTCGGGTCGGCCGGGGAGATCCGCCTGTCCAACACCTATCATCCATCGGCTCGCGACGCAGTTTCCGTGTACAGCAAGCGCGGGGTGGTGAAAGAATACACCATGCAGGGACAGTTGCCATTCACCGATATGCTGCGACATATTCACGCGGTGGCGCGGGGGGACTCGGAGCCCATGCAGTTGGCGGCTGACGTATCGTTGCCGACTGCCTGGGCCATGGAGAAGATCCGCTGCCACTGGACGCCGGTGTGAGCAGGGTCCGAGCTGGAGTCCAGGAACATAGTGGTTTTCACCAAAACGAGAGGGGCCTGACATCGATGGCGCTTGAGGGCAGTCAGACAATTTTTCCGGCGGAGTTCCAGTGGGGGGTGGCGACGGCCGCCTACCAGATTGAAGGGGCCGCACACGAAGAGGGGCGGGGGCCTTCCATCTGGGATGATTTCAGCCACACCCCGGGAAAGACTTTGAATGGCGATACGGGAGACGAGGCCTGCGACCACTATCACCGGATGCCGGAGGATGTGGCGCTGATCTCCGGGCTCGGCGTCTCGCACTATAGATTTTCCACGGCCTGGCCGCGCATATTGCCCGAGGGCCGCCTGTCCCAGATCAATTCGCAGGGGCTGGCATTTTATGACCGCTTGGTGGACACTCTCCTGGCGCGCGGCGTCACCCCTGCGCTGACCCTCTATCACTGGGATCTGCCCAGCGCACTCCAGGCGCAGGGCGGGTGGCCCCGCCGCGAAACTGCCGAGGCTTTTGCGGACTATGCAGGATTCATGGCGGAGAAGCTGGGGGACCGTGTGTCCTGGTGGATTACGCATAATGAGCCCTGGTGCACAGCCGTGCTGGGACACATGACGGGCGAGCACGCGCCCGGGGTGCGCGCTCCCCGCCAGGCGGGGCAGGCCGCGCACCATGTCCTGCTGTCCCACGGTCTGGCGGCCCAAGCGGTCCGGGCCGCCAGACCCAGCGCGCAGGTCGGCATCACCCTGAATCTCAGTTCGGTGTACCCGTCCGGCGATAGCCCCCAAAGTCTGGCTGCGGCCAATGTCCAGGATGTGTTTACCAACCGCTGGTACCTCGACCCCGTATTGCGGGGGACGTATCCGGAAGAGCTGTCCGCCATTCTCGGCCAGATGCCGGAGGTGCGCGCAGGAGATATGGACGTGATTGCCCAGCCTCTGGATTTTTTGGGAGTGAACTACTATTCGTCCCAAGTAGTGGAGGCTGACCCAAACACCGGTGCGCTGTGGCCGGTGCGTCAGGTGGCGACCCGGGCGCGGTTGACGGATATGGGGTGGCCCGTGGTGCCCCAAGGTCTGACCGACTTGCTGCTGCGCCTGACCAGAGACTACGGGCCCTTGCCCTTGATGATCACGGAAAATGGGGCGGCGTATCCCGATGTGCCAGAACAGGGGCAGGTCCGGGACCAGGAGCGCATCCGCTACCTGCAGGAACATATTGAGGCGGTGGCCTCGGCTATGAAACAAGGGGCTGA
>DAHWJO010000057.1:0-18565 GCA_027344105.1 Sulfobacillus sp. | reverse complement strand
TGGCATCTTCTTCCCGGGTAAAATGCGTGAAAATACCCCGACAGATATTCGCCCGGTAGGATTTCGCGACGACAAACATGCCGCAGCCCATCATCAGCTGCGCGAGCCCGACACTGCGCAAGAATGTGGACTTCCCTCCCGAGTTTGCTCCCGTGATGATCACCAGCGACTTTCCGTCGCCGTGGACACTGTTGCCGACGACTGGCTGATCACTCCTTAATGTCAAACTGGCATCACGCAAATCTTCGATTGCGAGGCACAGCGGCTCCCATTCACAGGGATCGGGAAACGCTATCGGGGCATTTTTCGCATCAAGGGTATCCCGGAGGTTTAGACAGCTCACGTAAAAGCCTAATTCTGCCCGCAATGCCGTAAAATAGCTCAGGATATGATCAGCCGACTGTGCGACCGCATTGGCCACGCGATTAATGCCCCGATCGGTGAGGTCCGACAAGGCTCGCGCACTCGCCTCGTCGCGCGGCGCGATCATAAAGAAGTAGGACGACCGCGGTCCGATTCTCAGACGCTCTTTCCAACCGAGTTTCCCATGCCGCTCGGAGCGCAGCACAAAGTGAATGGGGCTATTGTCCCGGTCCAGTTCGGCGCTGATCAACGGACCATTGCGAAAACGGAGCGTTTGCAGATGAAAGTGAATGGTCTGCAAGTACTCATCATCCAATTCCCGTTGCAAAGTGTGGCATAAGGTCACCAATCCCTCAGAATGAAATCGATCCACGTTGTCGTCGGCGATTTTTCTCAGTTGCTTCAATCGAGTAAAGGCTGCTTCGAGCTGAGTGACCGCGCCAGAGAGGACAGCTGTCGGATATGGAGAATGGTATCCCCACAGTTTTCTCCGATCCTCCACGGCTGCTTCGGTGGTGGCATACATATCTCGCATAATTCCAGGTTCGTCCAGACAATCGGCTAGGACATGCTGGCGGTACCGAATGGCACTGGGGTTATCTGCCCCCGCCAGGAGAACCTTCGTCGCGACATCCCCCAGAAACCGATCTCCCTGCGTCATCGCTTGCAGGAGGGTGGTGAGCTCCAGATCTTGCGTCAGGTCCTGGTGGTTGGGCGGCAAGGCCGCCTCGAAGTTGAAATCCTGGTCTTTATAGAGAAGATAGGCCTTCATGAGACAATCCTTCCGCGCAAGCGCTCGTAGGTCAACTGATACTTTTCGGCAATGGCCAGGGCATATGCCAGACCGTCAGCCGGCGCCCGAATGACCTTAAACGTCCGCTCGGCAGGATTGTCCGGCACGATCGTACTCACCATGCTGACCACGGATGGCCCCACCTGGGCCAGCTCATCGATGAAGGTGACATAGACACATAAAAGATCTAACGCCATCACTTTTTGCAAGACCTTTTGGCCCAGAAAGAGGCCATCGCGAAGCGTGGTGGACGCGAAACTCTCGTTCATAATAATGATACTGTCCGGAGTGGCGGATTGCAGCATCTCCCGGACCCTCACAATATCATCCTCCAACTGCCCCCGCATGCGTGCCAAGTCTTCTTCCCGCTCGAAATGCGTGAATATCCGGTCACATAAAAACAACCGCGCACCCGTGCCGGGAACCGGATATCCGATGCCCGCCAAGTGGTGCAGTTGCCCAAACGTACGGGCAAAGGTCGTCTTGCCCCCTTGGTTGGGCCCAGAAACCACCAGGATGCGCTCCGGCCCGAGCAAGTGGAATTCATTCGTGACAACCGGTATGCTGTGTGCTGTCAGTTTATTGGCAAGCGCCATGTCGAACGTCTCCGTAGCAAAGATGTCTTGCGCGTTGCTCGTGACCTCAGGATAACAGAAAGGAAGACCGGCCGCGCGCAACGGCGCCGTGTAATTTAGGTATGTCAGGTAAAAATACAGTCCACGTTCGAAACGCCGCACGGTCTCGTTAAAGAAGCGAGCGTGCCGGGTGCAATATTCATCCAACACAGAGAACTCCTGATGGAACAAGCGCGAGACCAACTCCAGAATTTGTGAGCTGACGTAGGTCATGCCCGGCGGCATGCGGTATTTCACCCGGTAATCGTTGGTCCCTCCCTGTTTAAATCGCTCAAAAGTTTCTAACACCTCCGCACTGTAATCGGCTTGGCCTTCATACCGGCTGACATCCACTCTTCTCCCCCGGATGCGGATGCCATAGCGAATGTCACCCAGAGTTTTCTTGCAATTTTGGGTCTCGTCTACCAGTACGGCGAAGGCCGGGGACGTCCGATAATCCGCGAGAAACTCGCGGAATGTCAACAAGCCTCGCGACTTCGGGTCCGCAGTCTCAAGGGCGTCATGCAAAGACAAGAGAGCCTGGCAATACAATTCCGCTGCATCCAGAAACCATCCTTGGCGTTGGTAGTGCACCTCCATTTTCTCCAATTGAGAGAGATGAGAGCGCACTTGCTGCATCCGCTGGGCAAATTGCTGCACAGCCCGAAGCAGGGCGGAATCCTCGAGATCTTTAAACACTTCATGGCGGAAATGCACGGTATCCGGATCGGGGAGGTGTTGATAGAATAACGCCGTGATGAGATCGTGTTCCTCCTGGCCTTTGACCATCGCTCCAAGAATTTGGTCAAGGTTCAGGTCTGACGCGAAAACACGATCTTGGGGCGCGGCCTCCTCCACCTTCTGTGGCAGGTCTGAGCCTATCAAGCTCGTAAAAACGGATAGACGGGAAGAGACGTCTGCGGCGGAATCTTGCCCAGCCGAAGCGCCCGGTTCTGTCCGGGCTTCGGCACGATTTGTGGTGGGGTTTTTCATCACGCTCTCCTATTCTGACCATCACGGCCATGAGTAGGAGCTATCAGCCTTTACGGCAGTTGTCGGCGAGCTCCATCACCGTTACCGTGATTATACGGTGGAACGTTCCACCGGGCAATCCAAGCCGGGTCAGTTTGACTAAAACCTCGAGAGCCGAGAGGTCAATAAGTTCTCGGGAACCGTCCCTGTCAACCGGATAGCCCTCGTCCTCTACGGCCGTTCCATCACGATGTCATCTCGTCTATGGCTCTCATCTTGTCCGGGAACATTTTTCTCGAATAGGGCCAGGAACTAGGTGCTTGCCATAAATCACACGCCATATTATGCCATTTTAATCCAGCGCCACTTCGTCAAAACATGTCGTGATTCCGTCAGAACTTGAAGGATTGTGTACTTTTGTCAGGTTGTCTGCCAGTCGGGCCAACCCCACAGCATAGTGACCGCTTGATCCAGCAAATCCTCCGCTCCCCTCTCCCCAGAGCAAGCATCCAACCACTGAGACTCTTGCCACCCGCGCGGGTGGTGCAAGCCAGTCAGCACCATGGCCAATTCCTTACGCGTGATCAGGTTTATTTCCATTTGAATCGCATGGTCGGCTTCGGTAAGCATTCAAGCTGAGCGTAGTGCCGTTTTACGCACCAACGGATCCAATTCGGCATGGAAAATCATGTCGCATAACTGACGCAGACTCCCGCAATGCTGCGTGTGTCTCGCGAGCCATGCCCACCGGTACCATTCCTCTGGGTCAGCAGCGCCTGAGGTGTAATGAACCCATGGTCCACGATGAATTCCTTCTCTGAAAAATCGTCTTAAACACTACATATGGACATGTTATATAGGGTATAATCCTGCATGTTGACTGAGGTAGCCCTGATCGCGGCCGCCCCCTTTTTCATCCGCGTGTGCGCCCCGCGCGGGGCATGGCGGGTCTCCTCTGCAAGTGCGGCTCAGGCCGCTGTTCGGGCCGCGCGGGCCATCGCCAACAGACCCAATAAAGCGAAAAAAGTTTCTACCCCAAAACCTACACGGGGAGTGCTGAGGGTCCATAAGACACCCATAATCAGTCCCGCCGCCAATTGGCCCATCCCGCGCACCGCCGCCACTTGCCCTAACCCTCGCCCGCGCAGCACATCCGGCACTATACGCACTGTCGCCAATTTTTGCGCCACCTCAATAATTCCCGTAGCCACGCCGGCCATCGCGAACAGAATAATCCACCATCCAACATTTCTTGAATCGAAGAAAAATCCTAGGACAACCAACGTCCATACCCCGTAACCAACGAGCAGCAACACTCGGCCTCGCAGTTGGTCTGCCAGCCATCCCACGGGATACGAACTCGCGGCATACACGACATTATGAAGCGTGTAGAGCAGCAAGGCCAAAGTTTCCGACGACAGCGGGCCCAATGTTGCGTGGCTTTGCCACACAAGGAGAATAAAAAAAGTCGGAGCCAGATATCCTGTCGTAAAGATCCAAGTCGCCGTCTGGTACTGCACAAAAGAGCGCGGCCACGTCACCGTCACAGACTCATCGGACCGTGCCGTTTCCACAGCGGGAGCAGGCAGCTTGCGCACACGCAAGATTACCAGAATCGTAATGAATGCAGGAACTGCCGTCCACGCAATCAGATTCCGGGGGCTCACATGCGCCACAAGCAGGGCTGCGCACACCGGCCCCAATACGGCCCCCACCGTGTCAAACGCCTCACGGAGTCCGTAGGCCTTACCCACATGCTCTGCCGGCACTTCTTCCGCAATATAAGCATCGCGGATCGGGCCGCGGGCACCCCTTCCTGTCCATGCAACAGTCCGGAGCACGACCACCCAGGGCCACCAGTTTACCCATGCCATAAGCGCCTTCACCCCAGTCAGAATGTAACCCAAGATTAAGAGTGAGTGACGGTGCGTCTTCTGATCGCTGACCCGCCCGCCCCATACCGCTGCCAAGGCTTGTGCGAAATTCGACACACCTTCTGTCACACCCAATGCTACTACTGGAGCACCCATGGCAATAAGGAAGCCTGGCATTAACGACGTCACCATTTCGTGTCCCCAGTCCGAAAATAGCGACGCCAGTGAAAACGCCCATACATTCCGCGTTCGCCAAAGCTTCGGGTTATCTTTGTTTAGGGGTTGCGGGTGAGAGTGCATGATTTGTCTCCAGCCCCTCCTTATAGTGGCTTGATGATTGCTGGATCATTGGATGGTTGGCGATTCGCGCGGACCGTGCATTCCCTTTGAGGGAACATAGAGCCCCAGCATTCTGCATCACACTGGACTCCCCCAGACCGCAGTTCTATGCCGCCCTCATAATATTCATAACCACTTGAGGAAACGTATTTCTCCAGGCGATGCGGCTCCCTAAAATTGTACACAGCATAGTTGACGAAAATGCTCCCTGCCGGCCTCATTAGGCCTAGGTCAGCGGGGAGTCTAGCACGGTGGTTTGCTGAAAAGGTTTTCCTGTGCGCACTGCCCACTATTCCTAGCAAGCTCCCATCTAGTTCGTCTAATTTCCTGAACTGAGACTGAAACTTCAGCATACCTGGAAGAATATCAGCATTAGAGGACAGTTTCACCACCTTGGGCAGGCAGAGTCGAAAACCTGTTCTCGCAACGCTGGATCAACTCAATAGCGGCATCCTCATCTTGAAAGTCACCAACGGTCGTGACAATGCCTTGTAGAGTTTTATATTCTTGAAAAAAATGGCGAATCTCACGCAATCGGTGATTTCCGAGGTCCTCAACCTGCTTGATATGCTGGAACCGCGGGTCAACATTCACCACCCCTATAATCTTCGCATCTGGTCCGTGTTCGTCTTCCATCAAAAAAGCCCCGATCACCCGTACAGCCACCTCTATTCCTGGGTCTATAGGTGTCGACCCAAAAACCAGCACATCAAGCGGGTCGTTATCTTCCGCCCATGTCTTAGGGATAAAGCCATAATTCACTGGGTAGTGCATGGACGTATAGAGAACGCGGTCTAAGTGAATCTTGCCTGTCGCGACATCGTATTCATATTTATTCTGAGAACCCTGAGGAATTTCGATAATAGCCTTGACAATCATTAGGAAGCCTCCTCATCTGAAAATTACATTCAAGGGCGGGAGTGATTGCCCTAAACGGCCCCCATGGAGAAACCGCAAAAAGAAATACACCCACCCACTGGTAGGTGTCATCATCCTGATATCTCAGGCCTTTTATACGCGCACGGGCCAACACCATGGCCCTTGACAAAAAGATTACTACTTCTGGCCCCTTCAATCAATCATTTTCCGCCGATATCGCACCCCGACTTGTTGCCTTCCCGGTATTTCAACCCGGTCGGCCCTCGGACTATACCCTAACGAAGCCGAATTGCTTCACCCCATGGGGTATGGCAACGATTCGTGATTATTCCGCCATAAGCCAGGTTTTGCCAATTATGATGACGAATCCGTGGGAAGATCCTGCAGTAAGGCATAGTCCACCGGCGGAGGTTGCCGCGTCAAATCCAATTCATAGCGGCCAAAGCGATTCACATGGGCGGTTCCGTAAGGACTCAAAGCCGACAGGACGTCGGGGGCTAATGGATGCCCAGTCTGTTGCAGCGAATGCAGCGCGAACGTCATCCGGAAAACATTGAAAAAAATCAGACAGTTGGCAACCAAATGGTTGTACTTCATGATCTTCCGTTGCTCGATCCGGTCGTTCGTCGCAATCGTACCCTCACCGCCAAAAAAGAGCCACTTGGCAAAGCCATTAAACGCCTCACTTTTGTTGGTCGCCGCTTGAATGGTGGCGCGGAGGTCGGCCTCGTTCAGGTAGCGCAACAAAAACTCGGTGCGCACCGCTCGCCCTAACTCACGAAATGCTTGATATAAGCGGTTCTTACGGCTATAACTGCTGAGTTTGCGTAAAAGCGTTGACGCGGAAATTCGTCCCTCTTTGATGGATAACGCCACGCGTAGCATATCTGGCACATGCCGGGCAATGAGTTCCCAGTCAATGGCAGGACCAAAGAGACTGTCAATATGCGTATAATGTGTCTCGTCCGACGGCCGAGAGAAAATCAGGTCCTGCCAATTGCGAATGCGGGGCATCAATTGAATACCGAGGAGATATGCGAGGCCGAACACCGGCGCATTTTGCCCTTGGGTGTCCGCGTGCACGATATCCGGTTGAATGTCCGAGCTGTTCTTCAATAGTCCATCTAAGATATATACGGCCTCCCAAACACCACAGGGAATAAAATGGCTAAAGAGCGCAATGTAGGTATCAGACACGTGATAATAGCCAATACCACCGTACCCACCGTAGCGAATGTGGTACTCGGACAATAGGTTCTGCTCATAGAGATCCCACTTTGTGCCATCTGCCGAGGCATGGCGACCGGACCCCCAATACCGAGGGAGGGCAAAGCGGTTGTACGCGTTAATGACATGCCGAATCGCGGCGTCCAACTGCTCTTCGGTGATATGGTGCGTATGAATCCAAGCCACTTGACGGCGGTCGAGGGTATCTAAGGCCCGAGCCGTCTGCGACGGTCCCAGATTGCAGCCATAGCAGAACACCGTGGCGAGATAGCGGGCTACCGGATCCTCGAGTTTGGGCTCATGACCGGAGAGCGGTCCAAAAAACTTGGTCCAATGGAGCCAATATTCCGTATCCGCCAAAACATCGAGCAGGGCCGTGGCGGGCATTTGGTCGGCCAATGCGGTTTCCATGGCTCTCACAGCGTTCGAGGATTCGGCCGCCGGTAAGCGCGTCAAAATCGGCCGGTCTTTCTCGATCCGGAGCCAACTATTTTGAGGAAAGGCCCGGTCCGTTGTTTCCGCTTGGCGGGCCAAGCGGGTCTGTAAGGCCTGGACTAACGCCGCGGGTTCCACGGGCAACCCGACTTGTGTGCCATACATGGCGACACCGGCCGCGTATTCACCATCTGTGACCAACTGGGTGCGATAATCGGCGTAATGGTCGCTCCCCACGACATAACAATCCCCCGCTTTGAGTGCCCAGGCGAGCTCGGAAAATGCACAGCATTCCAGCGCCTGACGCTGGACCCGGCGCGGGGGCACTTCCCGCCGGGTCTGACCCGTGACCCACCGCCACCAGCGATCCGGGATCCATGCCCAGGGAAAGTCTTCCGGCACGGTAAGCAAGGCCCCGCGCGCCCCTGATTGGGCGCCCAGCCAGTGAAGTGCCCGCGCCAGACCATCCTCTTGGGACGTAGCCTCGATGGTTAGACTCTGTAGCAGGCGAAAACAGGTCGCGCGTTGGCTGCGAAACAAGGGGGGCAGAAAACCATAATAATTGTGCCCCGCATGGGCCAAATGGGCGTCGCACTGATCTTGAATGGTGGCGACTTGATCGCCAAGAACGGCAACCACCGCTTGGGCTCGGCCTTCATCGGTTTCTGCGGTTTGATAGGCCGCCAGCACCTCGCGAAACGTGGCAATCAACTGGTCGGCCTGGGTCTGCTGATGTTGCTGATGGGTCAGCAGAGCTTCCCGGGCCCGCTTGTGCAGATGCTGCATCCGCTTGACTAACATCTCCGCCAAATCATCCCGTGTTTGGATGGTGCGGTCAACCAATAACGCCACCGCCAGGGCCCAGCGCTTGTCATCGGTCAAAGCCTGCATGCGGGCAGCATCCATTGCCCGCGCTTCCGTAGCCCACTGCTGTCGTTGGGCGGCAGAAATGTGGGTCAGAATATCGGATGGAAGAGTCCACGATTCCAGCCATTGCAGGTGCTCCCAGACAGCCTGAAATCGCCGGGCCGTGGGTGGGCCCGGGTCACTTTTGACCCGCTGCCAAGGACTCCACCGACTCGTCGGCACCACGTCAAAGAGTGCACCCAGTCGGGCGCGGTGTTCGGGAGTCAAGTGACTCGTGACATGGCGGTACAGAGCTTGTTGATGCCGGGCTTGAATCCGTCGGGCTGTGCGCCACAAGAGCCCGAAAGGTGGCAACTCACGGCGATGCCGAACCAATTCCTCCACAGCGACATTGACCAGATCGGCAATCGCTTCTCGACGGGTCGCCGCCTCCCGCATGACCATGACTACGAGATGCCGGGCCTGAGTGTCCCAAGGGTCCACGTGCAAGTAGGACCGCACCTCTCGCTGATGACGCCACCGGGTCCCGGACCGGTCATAGCGCAACAAATCCGCTCGCGAACGCCGTGGCATCCAGGTCTGCACGAGATGGTCCCAGACGGGTTGCGGCAGATCCGCAAGGGCCACGAAATAGCCCAAGCGCTGAAACGTTTTCAAAGTGGCTATGAGACCAAATTGCGCGACAGGCCCCCGAGCGAGGGACTGGACCCATCGTTGTTCTTCCACAGTGGGGGTCCAAATCTGTTCCAGTTCATCGGTATGGGCCGTCTGTTTCAGGCGGGGATAGACGGTGTCGTGTAAGCTCATGGCTGTTGAACCGTGGGAACGGAGCGGAGATATTGATACACGGTTTCCCGACTAATCCCAAATTCCTGCGCGAGCCGGGTCTTGGCCTCACCGGCGAAGGCCCGCTGCCGCAGTTCGTGCACTTGGTCGGGGTGGAGCGATTTTTTACGTCCCCGATACACGCCCCGCTGCTTCGCCAGAGCAATGCCTTCCCGTTGGCGTTCCCGGATGAGGGCCCGCTCAAATTCCGCAAATGCCCCCATCACGGAGAGCATCAACTGGGCTATTGGAGAATCCTCCCCGGTAAAAATCAGGTGCTCTTTCACAAATTCGATGCACACGCCGCGTTGCGTGAAGGTCTGCACGAGCTTTCGGAGGTCGTCGAGATTGCGGGCGAGGCGATCCATGCTGTGCACCACGACGGTATCTCCATCGCGGACAAAGGCGATCAATTGATCCAACTGAGGTCGCTGCACATCCTTGCCAGAGGCCTTATCCGTAAAAACCCGATCAACGGGCACCTGCTCAAGCTGTCGTTCCGGATTTTGCTCAAAGCTGCTCACCCGGATATAGCCGACGCGCTGCCCGGCCATGGCTATCCCTCCTTTCCCTAGAGTGTCAAGTATAACTCTATGACCCTGCCGCGCAGCTGTCAAGAAAGACGTTTTTCGACTCTAGTCTGACGGAATGGCGAGGCGTTCCTGACGTCCGGTTAGAGTATACCTTAACTATACACACAGAGCACATTATCATAAGAAAGTTGCGCATGGGTCTCTGCGAAATCATAAGAAAATTATTATCAGATGAGTGTCATTTTTATGTAACCAATAAGATCTCATATTCGTTATATCAACAAACGGGGCGGTTTTCACCAAAACCGACGACAATATCGTTTTTTAAATCATTCAGCCTTAAACCGCTCAAACTGGGTATTCGAGGCTCGGTTTCGAGGTATATCGTGAGTTTGCGGACCGTTTTGCGTCGCTAATGCAGTTTTCGTTCCGTTGCTACCCGAACCCCATTACAAAAAATAGAGGAAACAAGTGCTGTCTGAGTCGATTTCAGGGAGAAAAAGTCGTGTAAAAATTCTTGTTATATCGTTGCGAGCCGATTATCCTAACGCTAAAAGTTCCCACTACCTTAGAGTCAATAACGGCGTTCGGCATAATAGTGCATGAACCGCAATGACACAACAACAATAGGAGGTCTAAGCATATCATGAACAAGATGCGCAGGTGGATCATGTTCAGTATTCCATTTTTGCTAGGATTTCCTTTAATCGCCGCTGCGTCTCCATCATCAGTGCCCTCTATTCCAACGTCCTTTCAAGTCGGTGGTGTCACAGTAACACCGACCCCTCCAAGTCCTGGGTTTAACCCGCTTACCGCGTCCAATGCAGCATTGCGGGCCAACGGATATCCCGAGAGGCCGAAAGGAGCATCTCCTCAATGGTGGCTCAATGCCGTATCGCATGTACATTGGATATACCCTCAATTTGTGAGTCATACGCACCATCAGCCAGGTAGTCCCCCTGCCGCAAAACCCATAGCGGGCAACGCTTCGGGCTATGATGCATCCAATTGGACCGGAAATATTGATTATAACGGGGGGTCTTTCACCTCCATTGTTGCGCAATGGCCCGTACCGAGTGCGTCCAGTCCTTATAACACCAATGTGTATTCTAGTATTTGGCCGGGAATTGGCTATGGGCAGTCTAGTTCTTCTGCTCTCCTTCAGGCCGGAAGCGAACAAGATGTCACGTGGGAATATGTCTTGCACTATGGATATAAAGCTTTTCCCACATATTACTTATGGTGGGAAGCCTATCCGTTTAATGCCCAACAACAAGTCAATATCGGGGTCAGTCCGAATGATGTCATCTTCGTCAATGTAGCCTATTATGGGAATAACACCGCGCACTACTATATAGAAAATGACACAACAGGTGCTACCACCAGTTTTAACGTATCTTTTTCTGGGGGATTCACTGGCCAGCACGCCGAATGGATTGTCGAGCGTACCGAGGAAAATGGGCAATACCCTCCGTTAACGAATTTTACCAACATGAATTTTTCTGATGCAAATGCAGAGCAAAATGGCACGTGGCAAAGTGTAGGGCAATGGAGCCATTTTTTTTACTTCATGCAGGATCCGTATAACGACGACGGAGAGCAATTGAATGCCTATCCCGGGTCCATCAGTGGCAGCGGGTTCCCCGTTTATTGGCAGAATTACGGGGATTGGGATGCTCAGGGCACGTAGGATGAGAGTGCCTACGAACGGTTGTTGGGGTCAATGTGGAGTTGTTTATTTATCGGTAAGTCGATGGTAATGCTCTCTAGGGTTCGAGAGGGTCCAGAACTCAGAGTCAACGTGATTGACGAACCTCTGGGTAAATTGTAAATACGATGGTGAATGTTAAGTCGGAAGGCTTTATAAACAAATTCACTATAGCGGATCATATTGCTCCGATGACCAACGCCCACAAAATAGACATGATGGGGTGGAACGTGATTGGCAAACCATAATTTTGCGGTTGGATACCCGGGAGGCGGTGTTAAGTCGGGTCGGCTAATCGATGTGTTGCCGCAGCCACTGAGTAGAATAGCTCCGAGGATCAACCCGATAGCTTTGCATAGATTCATGGTCGCTCTCCTTTTACCAGAATGATCGGTTTGACAGTAATATTACGCGATGCGTTGACGACTAAGTCGTGGTGGGACTGTAATAACGGCCCATCAGGACCGAGGACAGCTGGTACTGGGTCCATAAGGCTCTAATTGACATTTCGGGGTTTTAGTCAAAATTACCCTTCTAGTGAAGAAACGGGCTGAGCTCGATGCTAGTGATAGCCTTAGGGGCTATGTTAATCGGGGTCCCTTGCGGTCCGCAAACATACCGTGATCGGGGTTTGTGTAGCAACCGTACCAAAAACCGGAATAAGCTCAAAGTCGTTACTCCATAACGGTTTCAATATGGGACGGGAAAGCTTGTTGGTACGGATTCAGAGAGTTTTCCTCGAAAGAGATGCCATTAACACGGCTCAACCACGGGATATGACCGTGTTTTCCAAGAGAATCGCCTCTTATTCCGGTTTTTGGTTCCAATGATACACAGACCCCATTATGCGGGCGCAGTGCAGTATTTGCGGCCAATCGTCCACATCCTGCCTGGGCCCAACCCGCCTTTCACCGCCAGCTGGTCGCGGAGGCCCGCACGGTGAGCGCCCGCATTCTGATGCAACGGGGGGGCGATTGGCGCACACCCGCGGTCTTCACGCGGTTTATGGAGCAGATCCCTCCGACTCTCCAAGCCCGTCCAAGCTGAACGCTGGGCGACGGCCCAACGCGGCGCCCAAATGCGGGCACGGCGAGCACCAGACCGCCAGCCCTCGCAGCGCCGGGAAGACGAGCTCGAACTCTAGCCCGCGCCCAGACCTTTTTGGGGCCCGACCAACAAAACGCAGATCTGAGTCACGAAGGTCTCTTTCCTGGTGAAGTTATGCGCCTTAGATTATCCTACGAACCTTGTTGCTCTTTTCTACATTTGCTACACAGACCCCATAACCTGCTTTTTATTGATATCGATGGTCTTCAGTGTAGCAAAGCGGCGTCGCAAAAGACGCGACGATCCGCCCTTATCCGCTACACTGGTCGAAACGGTGCCAACTCTTGCAAGATCCGAATGAGCCCACTGCGACACAAACATCCTTGCGGAATGCTTTGGGGGCAATTCACCGCAGATTCCAAGGAGGGGGCCCATGATCTTCAAACCCTCTTTAGCGGTACACCTCGCGTCGGTGGCCAATGGCCACCACCACCACGACATGGCGGTCATTCTCTAAGAGACAGATGATCCGGTACGGCCCCACCCGGTAGCGCCACAGTCCGGTTTTTTCCCCCTTGAGAGGTTTGCCTAAGGCCCGAGGTGAATCGAGTCCGGCAACACGCGTGCGCAAGAAGCGAGGCGCCGCTGAATCGTGGGATCCAATGCCCGGAGATCGCGATGCGCGGCGGCATCAAACTCAACGGTCCAGGTGGAGTTCACGTTCGATGGCGTCCAATCCGATGCGGGGGTGATGTTCTTCCAGGCGGGCCATAGCCAGAAGATAGTCTTCCTCCGCTTCGAGGAAGTCGGCAATGGCTTTCTTGGCATAATAGCTTTTGGTCCGCCCGGTTTTTCTGGCCAGTTCCTCCAATCGCGTTTCGATATCCGGGGGCAAACGGACGGCAAACATCGCACAGCACCTCCTTATCTTATGTCATACTAGTATAACGATAAATCGCGTCCATGCACAGAGCCTCCTGACTTCTCTTAACGGATCCAAGAGGCGCACGGGGTCCGAGAAGGGGGCGTTCTGTCGCCTTGAGGGCGAAGGGGGGAGCCGAATCTGGCGTCCTCCGGTAACTTGTCCATCGCGGTGGCATTATAATGAGTATGAGAAAATTCTGCCGGTCAAACGCGAAAATGTGTTGCTGTGTCTGCTGTCATTGCTGTTAGTTGCTGTAGGGGTGCCGCCAACAAAACGCAGATTTCTTCCGGCAGAACTACCTTTATGTGATTAATATGCACGTGCCGATACCGTATATCGAATTTTCTTGTCATCTTACTATCGTGGCCGTTGAGAAAAATGCACGAGGAATCCCATTCCAGAAATCACCGGAGTCTTTCGTTTCCTTGTGAACGTCTTAGGCCTCAGAGCACCACAAGGGAAGCCACATCTCCATTATTTGCCTTTTCAGTTGCGCAGAATATTTTGACCTAGATCAAATCAAAACTGGGGATGCCTCAGCCGCGACCCTACCGGAACGGGACCAAAAAGTCCAACGCAAACATCGGCGGGGAACGAAAAACTTTTGAGACTTTGCCACGATAATGTATAAGTCGGAATTTTTTGTTGTAATGGATAAAAATCCCATTGAAGTAAAAATCAAGGAGGTATAGCCTTGCGTAAGTGGCATAAAAAGGGCAAATTGAGCGTGGTTGCATCCATAGGATCGGTGGGTTTGCTTCTTCTAGGATTATCGTCAACCCCTGCGTTTGCATCCTCTGGTCCGTACACAGGGGCATTGTGGACTCAGGCGTCGACCAACGAGGGCGTATATAGTTATTCCAACACCCCTTCTTATACTGGTGGATATGGTCCTTTTATTGGAGTTGAGGATGGGGTTGGCGGAAGTCAAACCCTCTCAGAAAACGTTGGTGTAGGATGGTCACCTCAATGGGGGGGTCCAGATTATGCTTACGAAGAAAATAACGTGCCAGGATACGGAAGTGCCGTCGTTCTATTTACCACCCATCCGACGATAGGAACGTCTCATGCCTACGAGATCGAGTACCTTGGTAACAGTGAGTGGGGAGCGTTCATTGACAACCAACAGGTTGTGTATTGGGACGCATCAATTCCCGCATATTCAACATATGCGGGAATTGATGGTGAGGGAGGTACAGTCAACAGTGCTACGTTTACCGGACAAACCAACAATTCATTAGAATTTCTATCCACCGTCGATGGAAGTTGGTATGACTGGTCTGGTGGATATATTGAGCAAGCGCCTAATTCTTCTGCCTCGTGGCTCCACCAGTATTATGACGAGACCGATTCCACCTCCTAAAAACACGAATGGTTACTTGGGTAAACTAGGGACGGGGAACTGGGCGTGATAGGTTCAAACGCACTTGCCACAATCTTTTGAGCGTTATCTAATAAGCATCATGCCCAAGAGGTTCTGGGCTCAGTCCTCACAACTAGGGGAATTGGACCAGGGTGAAAGGGGGATAGACAAATGATGCTACGAAGTTTTTTCAGAACGAAAGTAGGAATAGCGGCGGGTGTTGCACTGGTCTTCGCCGGCGGAGGTGCGGTTTTTGCGGCCTCAACTTTAACAAATCCCAACCCGATTCACGCTGGTGTGCCAGCACCTAAAACATTCCCCCATACTACCGTGCCGATTCCGACGTCAGGACAACCTGTCCCTGCGGGCGTTACGACAGCCGTTGGGAAGAGTCAGGCGATTCAAGATGCTTTGAATCAGGTCACGCACCAAGACCCCACGGCCTCTCCGACGGTGACAAGCGCTGTACTTGTGTCTAAAACTACGGCAGAGGCTGAAATTGGTTCGGTGTCGCCATTGTTTCCCAACTATTTCTGGAAAGTTGGTTTAACAGGGTCGATACAATTGTTGGAACCTGCTGGAACCTATTCTCAGGTCTTTGTCTTTGTGGATGCTCAAACTGGACATCCATGGATCATCTGGGCGCCACCGTCAACGGCCAATTAGATTGCTCGGGGCGTTTATGGCAGATAGTATGCCACAAGACGCACGAGCTTTCTACTCTAGCTCTAGTCCCATTATAGCCCGTCTCTCCGGAGGCGGGCTTTGCTGATCGAATCGCAGGGGTCTCTATTGACGACGCTTATCAAGATAATTTCGGCCTGTACAAGGGGCATGGCAACGATTTGTTAACTTTCCACCATAATCCAGGTATAGGCAATTCCAGCACGTTAATGGTGTAATTTTGATGTATACCCCAAAAAGACGCGCGCGTGGCGCACTGCGCCGCCATGGATGAGGGCGGAGATGCTGGCGGATAGACTGCGACAGGCATCTCAGGGAATCCGAATGCCTGTCGGGCTAATGCTAGTTTTTCGTGAAAGAAGACGGTCTAGGAGTAAATATAGACCCATCCTTGGTAGTCGGTCCCAAGTATTTCGTTACACGAGCTGGAGTCATTTACATCCGTCGTAAATTTATTGCCGGAACCACCGGTCCAATTTAAGGATGTAGAATCCCCAGCGGAAGTGAGGAGCGTGCACGGCCCATCGTAGTTGGCAGCCCAATCGATCCAAGACCAGTATAATGTGCCGTTGCTATACTGGTTGGTAGCAGTCCAAACATTGTAGTAAACGCAATTAATGGAACTAGACGAACCGATGTCGTATTTAATTTTGTAGTAGACCTGGATATTATGGACCCCCGTCGAGAAGTTCCCAGTTGCATAATAATAAGTTGTCGATGCCGTGGTGGCAACTGTAGAATGGAGACCGGTCATCCGTTGTGGCGACGATGATGTAGGAGAGGACGTTTGCCTCATTAGCGCTCGGATTTCAGATGCCGACTGTTTTGCTTGCGCGGACGATGCCAGTGAGTTCGCAATCATCTGGTGAAGCTGCAATTCTTCATTGTGCATCTGCTTTTGTGTCCCAGAGGCTACCACATAGGGAACCCCTTGTGACTCGGCTTGCGCCAGTGTTTCTGTGTGAATAGCCACGTTGCTTCCCGGCGGGGCTGGCACGGTCCGGGTCCACAGCACTTGTCCGCCTCGAACTGCCGAGTATGTTACCATATCACCAGGGGTTGTCGCGTTCTTTCCGACAAAAACCAATGTGTTGCTGGGCAAACTATTGGTCGTCGCCGCTAGTGCCGTTGTCGAGGTACCAGTTCCCAACAGCCCACCAACCATCAATAGAGCCATAATCGAGTTGCGTAGCTTCATTGCGCTCTAACCACCTTTCTAGTATATTTGAAATATTACAATATTTCTCCTACGTGTCTAATAAATCCTCTTTTGGGGAATCATTTTTATTTCAGGGGGTGCTTATGCCTAAATGGTCGTGGATTCCGTCAGCAATAATTTTCGGAATCATTTTAGGGATTAGCTCTGTCAATTGGTCTAAAATGACCATATATGGAGTCTGGACCTTAGCGCTTATTGCGCTCGTGTATGCGAGCAGTCGTGTGTCCAGAGATGTGCACATTTCAACCTATACTGGGGTTGTATTGTGGACGACAGCGTTGATTGTGTATGAAGGGTGGGTAGACTGGCATCAGTGGCAACGATGGCACTATCCTATCGACTGGACATCCTTAGGGTTAGGGGTTCTCCTCATTGCTATCGTCGGAGTGCCTGGATCCTATTTAATTGCCAGGAAGACGGCACTATAGCTCCCTCCTGGTGATCTCGTGCCTGACCATTAAGCTGCGTAAGCGTCCAGCCAGTCTGCGAACGACCAGACTGCCAAGCCCCGTCGGCGCGCAATCCAGACTTCGATGCGCGCACCGGAACCCTTTGCGAAGTGGCAGTCGACACGCGGTTAGCGTAAACGTAAAATAATCCCCATCTTGGCGGCAGAGATCGTTTGTGATTGATGGGGATTAGGGTGCGGATGGGGCATGGCAACGATTAGTTTCTAGCACTATCACTAGCCATATATTGGTATTTCCTGGCTCTCACGAAGGTCTTTCCATAATGACTCCGAGGCTTTGGTGGCAATCAATGAGAGACGACGCCCAATCGGAAGGCCATTCGAGGGATGTCCTGACGCCTCCTGATCGAGGTGACTAGCCCTTTGGGCAGCCCTCGGCGCGTGAAATTTACCAAAACTTGGCTTATGGCGGAATATTTACGAATCGTTGCCATGCCCCCCCATGGGGTTACGGCCTGGACGTCGCTTGGGTTTACGGTAGAGTAGGAGAGGTTCTTACGAACCCCGTGGTAGGTAAAGGGGAGCCTCGGGGCCGCGTTCTACCTACCAGGCAGGGAAATCGCACGATGACGCCCTGTCTCTTACTCTACGTCGGCTCCATGGCGGATGGCGCTATTTCATGGTGGTTCTCGATGGGTATTCCGCTATACTCTTCGCGGGTCACATTTGACGAATCATGAAGCGGATTTGAACATTTGAAATTTAAGCGTTAAGAGGCTATCCCGTGTGACGTTATGCTGGTCGGCGGCATGTTCCCAGCAGTCGCTAATCGCCTTCTGGAACGGGGTGAATGTCGGGTAATACCGGCCATGCAAACACTCCGCTTTGACAAATTTCCCTAACCGTTCGATGAGGTTGAGGTGGGGCGAATCGGTCGATAACCCGAAGGAGGGTGACATGGAGGCGTTCCGCCTCCGCCATCAATGTCGGGGTCATTGGTCACGGTGACAATTTCGTGGGTGATGGCATGGAGGGCGCCTAACACATTAAAGCGCTGACGCCCAGAGGGGCGCCCGGAAGGAAGATACGCGTCAGACACCACAGATAGCCTAGCCAGGCACCCAAGACAAAATGCGCCGCATCCACAAAAAAGACATGGCGTTGGCCCGCCCGGGCTTCGTCTAAGACGGGGGTGAGTTCAGCGTCCAGGAAGTGCTGTTGCGCGACCGGATTGGCTTTGGCCGGGATGGGGCCGGTCTTTCGACGGCTAAACCCGTTTTTTTAACCATACGCGGACCTGGGTGGGACTCCGGTGGATACCCGTTAACGCTTCAATCCGGTCCACGGCTTCCTGCACCGTGTGAGGCGGCGTACTCGTAAACGCTTCTCGCAAAGTGGTCGCATGGGCATCCAACGCGGCCGAATGGGGATGCGGATTGAACTGTTCCAGCGCCGCGAGTCCCCCGTCGCGATACGCCACTAAGTAGGA
>DAHWJO010000056.1:0-19272 GCA_027344105.1 Sulfobacillus sp. | reverse complement strand
AGGAGCGACGGGGCATCTTGATGCGGGCCCAGTAACACTGGGGCTCAGGGCACCACCGGCAGGACACCGATGGGGGTTTTCCACCATTCTTCTTCCGCCGGGATCTTGAGTGGGGACTCGAGTACACGCTTCTCGGTCCATGGGGCGAAAGCCACCCCCGAGCAGACGAATCCTGTGAGGACTGCGGGTTCCGAAAGGAACCGAAGAAAGCCGAAAGAGATTATCGTAGGTTATTCTAACCAGGAATCATGATGAAAATTGAGTTCTACAATCCGGAAATGTGTTGTTCATCGGGAGTCTGCGGCCCTTCTCCTGATCCTGACCTGATTCGGACGACCAAGGTTATTGAACAACTGAAAAGTTCTGGCCATACCGTAAATCGCTATACGATGAGCCGCACTCCTATAGCGTTTTCATCGAACGAGGCCGTATATAAGGAATTGCTGTCAAAAGGGCCGAAAATACTGCCGATGGTTTTTGTGGACGGTCGCATCGTATGCGAAGGCCGGTATCCTTCTCTAGACGAAATGCTGGCCGCAGCACAGTGATGCCCTCCCCGCTCCAAGACCAGTAAGACAAGGCACAGAGGCTTTCATTCAGTTTGCCCACTATTTGCGCAAACTGAAATCCCAAGTGATGATTGCCATCCCTGCCCGTAGTGGGAAGGGGAGATCCGCTGGATTCGGACACAACGTCATCAATCTCTAGATCGATAGCTCTGCCAAATTCTAGTGAAAACACCCGCCCATGAAAGACAAAACCACCAGGCACAATTGGCGGGTGAAGGCCCATTTGGTCTGGTCGCCCGCCTTGTCCATCCGGCACAGCGGCCCTATATCCAAGGCGTCTTCCCACTATTGGTGAGGCATAGGCGGCGCAGATGCACCGCCTATGCCTGGCTATCGCTAGATAGATTATCATTGTTTTCGATTCGCTGAGCAAGGGACTTCCACGTAATTTTGCCCAACAAAGTCCGGGAGCGATCTTGCACGTACAGCACTGGCCATGGCACGCGATTCATTAAGCGTACAGCATGCATCCAATCCTCAGGCATACCGACAACCCCGCGCCGTGAGCGTACAAATTGACCGATAGGCATATTTAATACAGAGGTCTGCAATGCAGTCCACCCCATAGTCGGCAACACTACAGTGTAAGAAGGCCACAAGTGGTGAATCTCTTCGGCCTGGAGGGCAACATAGCGGAGGACATCGGAGATGCCCACAACGCCTTGAATCTTATGGCGAAAATCTTTAACGACCAACGGCTCGTAACCACTGTCCCCATGCCAGCGAAATCGGAGCACAGAGGACAAAGTATCATTGGCACAGATGATGTCCTTTGGATCCACAGGTTCTATCCACGAGGGCATTGTTGGGATTCCCCTTTCGGACACATGCATTTATAAATACTGTTGGGCTATTCGGCCGATCAGGGCACCTATATGCCATTGGGTAATTTGAAGATTGGTATAAGTTTCGTAAAGCGTATAGTGCAGACTTGCCGACCAACTGCACAGCATGCCGTCCCACCACGCTTGGGAAGCGTGGCTGAGCGGTTGGCCACTAACCCGGTGCAGACCCAATGAGACCATGGCCAAAGCAAAATAGCTGCGCATTGTGTCCGGTAACGAAACCCATTGCGTTGTCTCTAAAGCGGGCCGCACCTCGTTTCTGGCGCTGTCTAGCCATTGCCGCAATTGGTTCTCGTCTTCGCGGCTCCGCTCATAAAGGACCAAAGCTCTTTGTGCACGATACCAGTTCCGGGCCCATTCCGCGGCATGCTCCTGCCACAAGACTAGCCACGGTGCTGGGTTCTGTTCGGTCAGAAGGGTATATCCTTCTTCTATAACGATGTGCCAATCAATATTGCGCGGATCCACATTGAACCGGATAAATGCTTCCACAGGCCAGGTAATCGCCGTCACGTCGCAGTTCTGCCAGCCTAAGATGGTTTGAGCGGTACGAGCCGTCTCGCTGGTGAGGGCACTCTGTCTTATGAGAACGTTTTGCCAGTCGCCATTATCCATCCACAACGGATTTTTTAACAGAATTAACGGCAAAGACGGGTCTATGGCAATGAGCTCAGGCCAGTTGATAACCCGCAGTGCCTCTTCAATCGAGACGACTTCACTCCATGCCTTCATGCACACTTGTCGGGTGGAAATCTCGAGGGAATTTTCTGCCGT
This sequence comes from Sulfobacillus sp., assembly GCA_027344105.1. Classification (GTDB taxonomy): domain Bacteria; phylum Bacillota; class Sulfobacillia; order Sulfobacillales; family Sulfobacillaceae; genus Sulfobacillus. The sequence continues at coordinate 17,084 of DAHWJO010000056.1, read as the reverse complement.
TGCTAAATCCCATAGCTTTTGGCGTGCTTCTACAATGCGGCGCCGACCTATAATCCACGACGCTGCCCTAATCTGTCGCTCATCCAGCGAATTCAGTTGGCTCGCCCACCGTTGGTTTTCTTGTGCAATCAAGTTGTACCCCTCTTTTCCAATGATTCAGGGGCGACTTGTTCAATAACAAAGCCCCTGACCAAAATCCATTGATCAGGAGCCATTAGCCTACGCGGCGGACATTGCACGAGCCAGCTCCATGGCCCAAAATCTATTCATACAACTGTGATGACTTCCCCCAGCTGAACCCGGGATTCTTGGTTTACGGCGGCATATTCTCCGCTCGCTCCCCGAAGGCTCCGTCCGAGCCTTTTGGTGTTGTCTGACGGCACAGCTCTTTCAACCTATTCTCTAATAATATTTTACCACACAAAAGTGACCCGCGGTCAGGCTTTGATCCCCTTGCTTAACCAAGGACTTTTTCTCCGCTATTTTATAAAGTCGCTCCGCTGCCCGTCAGCCAGACCGCGTCCGACTGTCCCGGACTCCGGTGCAGCCGCGTCTCCCTTGAAACAAGATTTCCTAGGGCCATATACGGTGTAGCATCCGACAACGAGTTCTATATGTTGATCTGGCTCGTGTCGCCCGCGACCGATTCGAGGGTGACTTGGTAGCCCAAAGCTCCTCTACGAGGCTCACAGCATCAGAGAAATGTCGACCTCAGCCGAAGGTCATCTCCATGGTATCAAAGTCCTCACCACGGCGATCCCTGTTTTTTCATGGGGCAGATGCCCTGCAGGGGCATGGACGTCTCCTCCGAAAAGAGATTGTCCCTACAACGTCTGGTAGTACAAGGTCGTGCCACGTGCCACCCCGACATCAAGACGGTCCCCGACTCATCCACGTCCCTCATTTTTCCTCCGTGAGGGTGCCCGAACCCGGGGCGTGGGCGCCTCCTCTCTTTATCTCTTGTTCAGACGTTCCAGGCCTCATACCTTCCCCATGAATTCCGGCGTTGAGTTGCCGGTTTATTAAACTTTTCTTGCGACACGTCCAGATTTGCCAACGACACCTACCCTTCATTCACCATTCTCCCGATAAACGTTGCCACCCCGCCGCTGCCCTGGCATAATAACGGCAGATGCAGAGCAATGTTTATCGTCAATTCCGGAATTCCGGCTCCTTGAAGGATGGGAGCTTAGAAAAAAACTGGATTAACCAGTAGCGTTTTCGAGCTGGGCCGCGTGGCGATACGCGTCAGCGGCAGTTCCAGCATGCAGGCCAGTACAAGGCATCCCGCACGGATTCAGCGAGCCGATAGGTATGCGTCAACCGTATAGCATGGACACGAGGAGGCGCGGGAATACCGGGATTTCCCGCAAAACTCGACGAACTAGGTCATGGTGTTGGCCAGGAGATCCTTCCAAACGCCTAGCACAGAGGTTGGGCTAATAACACCTACTCATGAGAGAGGCGCTTTGGCATTCCCAAAGCGGCTATTCTCCCGTGCATCCAAAGACAAAGAGAGGGATCCGCCAATGACCGTTGTTGATGCGATTATCGAAATTCCCGAAGGTTCTGCGAATAAATATGAATGGGATGTCGGAACTCAACGAATTCGCCTTGACCGCATACTGTGGGGCGCTATGCACTATCCCGTCAACTACGGCCTAGTTCCTGACACATGGGCAGATGATAACGACCCCTTAGATGTCCTAGTCTTCAGTTCGCATCCCCTGTATCCGGGCATACATGTGAGCGTGCGCATTTTGGGCTCGCTGACGATGGTAGATGAGCACGGACCGGATGACAAACTGCTGGCCGTTGTCCACAATGATCCGCGCTGGTCCCATATTGCTCGGTTGACAGACATTGCGCCGCATCGCCTTAAAGAGATTCGCCAATTCTTTCAAGACTATAAAACGCTGCAGAATCTTCCCACCACCATCGGAGATTGGAACGGAGAATCTATTGCTATCCATCTTTTGCAGCGCTGCCAAGCTCAGCACCAGGAACGTCTGAAACAGTTGCACCAGAAAGAAGTTTAACCTCACAACAGAAAAACAGCAACGACTGCGAGACGTTAGGATGTCGCCACGCCCTCGGTTATTGCGTGCGGTGACATCCTGCGCCCATGGCAGGTCCCGTGGTGCCACAGAAAGAAACCGGCGGTTTAGGGAACGTTCACGCTGGGGTTGCCCCGACAAGACTTTTGGCGGTACGACGAATGTCTTGTGAGACAAGGTATCTGTGTGCTAGAGAACTGGAATGCGGAGACTCTGCACTGGGTAAGCCACCGAGTCGCCAGCACGGCCACCCGAACCCAACGGAAAATCATTGGCGCGGCATGATAAGGAAAGCACGTTTGTATCAATGCCTGACAAAAATCGCCAATCACATTAACAAACGCCAACATACATGCCCAGATAGCTCAGGGAGTAGGGACAGCGTCATTGGCCTACCCCAGAAAAGTCGTCCAAAATCTCGACAATTTTCGGTAAGTGTCTGTCATATATTGCAGGTATTGCGGGCATTGCAGGACACCCAAGACAAGCTACCCCGTCCCGCTGCGGTCGGAGGTGCGTGGCGTCGTCTGTTTCGGTCGGTTCCGGAGTGTTCGGCTAGGCCGAATAGGGGTGAGCCGGGAGATGCAACAGCCATGCTGTCGCATAGCGCAAGCCGACTCCTCGGCTCAGCGCCAACGCGCATTTGCCCCCTTTTTTCCACGGCCACCAAGAAAATGGCCAAAAACCAGATGCGCAAGGCCACTTTGGTGCGGTGAGGGAGTGTTCCTGCGGTGACCGGCGCCTGATGATGGCAGGCCGTGCATCGCTAGAGAGGAGCGGACAGACCGGTCCGCTCGGATCGCTGAACGGTCCAGAATTTCGTGCCCTGGCACTTCGGACAGACAAACCCATGGGGCCACCGCTGCTGGAACAGATGTTCTTCGCAGGCGGCTTTCGTTCCGAAGGTATCTTGCCACTCCAGCAATGTCATGGGGTCCCCTCCACTTCATACCGGGATTGTAACTGCCTTATACCAGGCTTCCTCCACTTTGGAGCGCCAACCTGAGTTATCTGGGGATGTATGAACACCAAACCATCCATTTTGAAAAGTAAGAATCTTTAAGCCCCATCCCCCCACACAACGCCTTCCGGTGCGGTGCCGAAGCGCCCCACAATGGTCTTCAGTAGGCGCCCCTTTGTCATAAATTATTCAGTGCGTTCTTGATGGCGTTTATCGCCGAGTTGTTGCGCATGTAATACACGCAGGCACCATCCTTCTGGGTGTTCACCAACCCCACATTGCGCAGCATGCTCAGATGATGAGATATCGTCGACTGGGGTTGCTTCATATGCGCCACCAGATCTTGCACGCACAGTCCGAATTGCGGCGCGTCACTGCTGGCGGGAACCATGCGGCAACATAAATCGCTTGTATTGCCAAGCAACCGGATAATCTCTAGACGGGTGGGATCACTCAACACTTTGAGCGCCCGGTCAAACGTGACAGGTGCATGCAGCAGCCATGTCTGCGCTCCCTGTTCCTCCATGATTCTCCCTCCTACCGATGCCCTTTATGGTAAAGCGCCTGAGTGATGATGACATTGCCAGTGTAGCATACTGCTTATCATTGCATCCATGTATATAGATGTATGGCCAGTAGAGAATATTATAGCTGGCTCTCTTGGGTGCTCCGTTACTGCTCTGATCGCAGGACTCTTGCCTTTGATGCGCGTTTCCAGTAACTTTATAGAAGCGGCTGCTCCTCCCGGGGAATCCTATTCCTAGAAGAACGGCCAAAGACCCCAAAAGCCGTACCAGCCAGCGGTGTGGCGACGCGCGTTAGGCAAAGTGCGGAAAGGCCTAGCTTAATAGGCGGTATTACTCATTAAGGCACGGATTTCGGCACAAGTTTATGACAACACTATCCAGTCTGGAGGATTCCATGTTAACTGCCTATGGGGCCACGGTCGTGACCTTGATGATGATATTTTACGCCTTTGAGGCGCGTTCTCCGTGGTTTACTTTTGCCTTCGCCATTTCTTGTTTGGGTTCGGCCAGTTATGGATTTCTTGCCGGAACATGGCCGTTTGGCGCTGTTGAGACCGTGTGGAGTGTCATTGCCCTTCGCAAATGGTACCAGTTGCGCAAAGAGAATCTCATCCATACCAATAACATTAGCTAAACGGCTGACCCCGAGAGTCTGACAGCCTCTCGGCCCGTGAGGAGTGTGGAACGGCTACTAACATCCCCTCTTATCCTGATACCGACATTTCTAGCAAGCATCCTCTCCGCCGCGACACGCGCTGCCTTCTAATTTCGGGCGAATAACAGTCTTTTGGAGGCGGGCCACGATTTTTTAGGCCTAGGACTCACTCCGAAAATATCTGATACCACTTGTCAGGTGATCCTTCATCCGATTAATGAGGTTTCTCCGTGCGCACCAAGCGCTCCGCTACCTCATCGAATTCTTCCTTCGAAATCAGTCCTTGAGCAAACCGCTCCCGGGCAACCTCTAGAGGATCCGCCGGCGGGGTTGGCGGAGGCAGTGTCCGAGGAGGCTGTGATGGCCGGCCTAATATTCGTGAAAAGAACAGCCACCCGAACACCGCCATCATACCCATTCCCACCAAAGGCAGGATCCACCATCCACCAAATCCCATCGGCATCGTCTCTACCCCCAATTTTTTGCTCGCACAGACCAATATTTCGCCTTGGCAATCAACGCGATCGCCGAGGTCAAGAGCTTCTAGATTTCCTTATTCCACTCCTTCAACGTCTTGGTGACTTCTTCCTCGCTGATGTTTCCGGTAATCTCAATGGTCTTGCCGTCTTCAGACAACGCGAACCCGTCAACATTGTTCAAAAATTCTTCGCTCCCACACGAACATGCCCCGCTCGTGCATTCTGTTACGAGATCTTCCAGCACTTCTTTTTTAACCCCGTCAAACTCGACGATAACCTTGCCCTTCGGCGTTCCTTCCCGAATGTTGGCCACCTTTTTGATTTCCATCACGTTACCTCCTATCGACCTATGTGGATATATTAATGATAGCGAATTGCCTAGACAATGTCAATTGAAAGACCCTTGGTCTTGCTCCCCAATTTTTCCTCGAATGTCTCCACTGTGAAGCATTCACCCCGCAGGTAGTGTGGTCAGTGCCGCGACGTTTCTCGAAAGGGGAATAGGGAGCCGGGACGGCAAGACCGACAAAAGGCGAACATTTGCGGTAACTGAGGGTTTCCGTTCGCGTTGCCTGGTCAGTTTCCGCCTGCTGCACCGAGGCTGGAGTGTAGTGTTCATTATGGGCCTGCGTGTGCGCCTAAAAATCTTCCGGTAGAGTAAACACATGAACGCCATGGCATCGCGGCCCTTCATCAGTGGAACTGTGGCCCGGACGGCTGCGCCCAATCGGATCCGCGTCGAATACCGCACGACTGGGTCCCCAACATCTCATGAATCTTTGGATTCCCCGCACTTTCTCACCCTAGCCATGGGCAAAGCCTGTTCCAGTAACGACTCCAGTTCATCAAGCCACGGACCTTCCGCGGGTCCCTCACGCTCGACGGCTAAAGACGCCGCGACGTTCGCTTCCCGCACTGCCTGGATCATGGTCCGCCCAGCGGCTAGGCGAGCTACCACTGCCGCCGCATGCACGTCGCCTGCCCCTGTTGTGTCCACCGCATGGGTCTTACGCCCGGGTATATGCCGGGCCCCGGCCGCATCACCGCAGAGCCAAGCGCCACGGGCGCCGTCTCTTACAATGCTCCATGCCCCCGGGCGCAGGAGATGTTTCACCTGCGAGGCACCTTCGCACGCCGTCTCACATCCCGTAAGAATTTCACTCTCGCGGCGATTGGCACTGAAAATATCCACACGTTCAAGAATCGCATCAAGAATGGGCCCGCTGATCTGCCCCACCAAAGGTCCCGGGTCGAAAATCACGAGATGACTCCAAGGCAGGTGCGTGACCCACCCACGCAGGGCCCGGCCAGAATCGCGGGAAAGCAGGTCGTAGCCTGAGATGTACACGGCATCGCCCGGCTTGAGCCCAATGCTCTGCACATGTTCATCTGTCATCTCGGCCTCCGCGCCCAATGCTGTCACAAAAGTGCGCTCTCCACTGGGCTCCACCAGAGCCACGTCAAAGCCTGTGTCGCCCCGTGGCTCGGCTGCCATGGTTCCCAGAGTCTCCACGCCCATGCCCGCCAGTTCACGGCGTATCCACTGACCGAACATCCCGCTGCCCACCCGGCCGGCATAGGCGGCGGGAAGACACAGGCGGGAGGCTGCAGCAATGACATTAAAGGCCCCTCCCGGCGTGATTTTCCCCACACGGGCCATGACGTCCCCCCCTCGCGGGGGCAAGGTCTCAATATACATCATAATATCCATTACAATGCCGCTGACAACGACGAGCCGCTTGGGGGTATGCCACATCTTATGATCGGTCATGGACAGATTCCGGCTCCAAAGCCTCTACAGTGTCCGCGGACAGGCCCCCTGGGCTCATCACCAAAAATACAACTCCCGCAACGGCAAAAGCCAAGACCAATTCCAGGCTTGACTCTGCAAAAATTCCCGTCGCCAGGGGGCCTGTAAAGAAGGGCGAGGTGGTAAACAGCAACCCCGCAATCACGCCCGCAGTCCATGCTGACACAGCCGGCCAGCTGATCTTAGAGGTTCCTTGGCCGTACAGCAGAGCCAGCGAATACAATCCCCGTCTCCGCCACAATTGGTCGGTCAAAAAAATTCCCGCCCACGCTGCCAGGCCGATTCCTAGAAGAAGAATGAAGGATTCAAACGGGCCAAAGAAGTTTTTAGCTATGAGCACAACGTAAACCGTACCCGCGGCCATGATTGCAGCATCAATCATCACCGTTTTATACCGCGGAAGGGGCACAAACATATTCAGGAGATTGAGCCCCGAAGAATACAGGCTCAGGTCCGCTTCCAGGATCAGCCCCCCCGCTGCCGTTATCAGGTAGGGAACCGCCGCCCACGTCGGCAGGGCCGTCTGAATGATTTTGATCGGATTGGCGCTGGTCGCCAGCGCTGTCACGTGAGTCGCCAGCAGCATCCCGGTCACCATCAGGACCATCAGAGGAATGGCCCCGCCGCCCGTGGTGGCCCAGACAATGGCCGAGGACTTCGCCGACCGCGGCAGATACCGGCTGTAGTCCGCGGCAGCATTGGCCCAGCTGAGTCCAGTTCCGGCGATGACGATGGACAGGGCCGGCACAAATCCCGAGAGCCACGGCCCGCTCGGCCGTGCCAGCAACACGTCCCAGTGGGTCTGAGGCAGCAACAGCGCAATCACAAGCAGGGTCAAGGCGCCAAAAATGTAGCTGGCCCACGTCTGGATAATGACAACGGTCGCCTGCCCGAGCAACCCCACAGCCACCGTCAGCACGAGCATGAGCGCCATAGCCACCAGTGCCAGGCCGATGGTGCCAATGGGCAAAAACATCCCAAACAGGATCATCAGTGCCAGAGTTCCCGTTATGACGCTAATGGTTTCCCATCCCACCAGCGAGATCCAGCTCACGGCGTTGGGCAGGATGTTCCCGTACAAACCAAAAACGGCACGCGACAAGGTCATCATGGGCGCCCCCCCGTCACGCCCGGCCACTGTGAATATTCCCACCAGCAAAAAGGATGCCGACCCCAGAACCACCACTAAAACGCCCTGCAGGAAATTCATTCCGAATGATACGATAACTGCTCCGTAGACAACCGCCAAAATCCCAATGTTAGCCCCGAACCAGATCCAAAACAAATCGGCAATGCGGCCGGTGCGTTCATTGTCCGCCACTTGATTGATCCCGTTGACCTCAATTTGCCACGGGCGGTTCCCCGTTTCCCTATTGACACGGCGGTGCTGGCTCATCGTTCGAAATTCCTCCTCGTGATTGGCACAGACAACACGTTACCGGGGCGAATGTCTCAGCGCTAGCAAGTCCCGTGCGGCCGTATCGAGGTCGAGGCGGTTTACCCGGCTCACCAATGCCCGGGCATCCTCCGGAAAGGCATCAACCCCGCAATATGCTCCCGCTATAGCCCCGGCCATGGCTCCGATCGTATCGCTGTCGCTGCCCAGCGCCGCCGCATGCAGACAGACTGTCCACGGGTCTGCGGAACTCAGCGACCAGAGTGCAAAAGCGGCAGGGACCGCTTCCTGGGTATGGACGCTGGTGCCCACGAGATCCGTCAAAATATGCCGCGCACTGTCCCATGCCTGGCCGCTTACAGCATCGATGGCCCACATGATGCGTTGGGCAATGTTGGGCCCCGGCGCGTAATAGCCTAATCGCTGGCCACAGTCGGCAGCGCTTAGGGCGAAGTCCACAATACCCTCATAGCTGCTCCCGCTTACCCCGGCACTGACTGCTGCGGCGACAGCGCTGGCCCCAGAAATTCCTAAGGTTGTGAAATGGGTGGATTTAACGGTGTCGGCTACGAGTTGGGCAAAATGCTCTGCGGCCCGCGGCAGGACCGCAATGCCCAAGGGCGTGATGCGCATCGCCGCGCCATTAGTCGTCCCGTAGCGTCCCGAACGCTCAGGGGGTACGCCTTGTGCGGATAATTCCAGGGCCCGCCGCGTAGACGGCCCAAGCTGCTCTGACCCATCCCTCTCGGCATCAGAAGCCCATGCTAGAAGCCGCTGCACAAACTCGCGCGAGTCCATGCGGCCATGATGGCGGATGAGCAGATCGGCGAGAATCATCGCCTGTGCCGTGTCATCGGTCACGCATCCCGCAGGCTGTCCCCGGCTCATGTCGTTCTGCTCCGGTCCTGGGTAAAACCGGTCCATCACCGGAAACAGCGCCTGTACTATTTGGGGATCCATCATCTGGGTGGGCATCCCCAGGGCATCGCCAATGGCCAGACCGTAGAGGGCTCCCCGAGCCCTCTCAAGCGCTGTTCCCACCCTCAACACCCCTCTACACTCGCCAGACGCCGTCCACCAGAGACCTATGGCTTTTCGCCACACCACCGTTATGTCAAAATTGTATACTGGCTGCAGTCATGACACAAGTCGGGGGATCCTGCGGTGAGTTGCAAAGCCTCCCCGAAGTACTCTGATCCCCTGAAAGTCAAGCCTCACTGGGCACCTGGGAGAGCGTCGGCGCAGCGGGTATTTTGTAGATATTTCTGGCCGCCGGGACAAAATGGAAACCGACACCAGACTTCCATCAACGGGGGTGATGAGCACGGACCCAGCAATGAGCCAGACCTCCCTTCGATTATGTTCTTCAGGCGGACCAGCAGGCCACTGATCATGCCCAGGTGGACAGCACCGCCACCCATCGAATTAAAAAGCCGGTATCTAAATAATGGAGAAACTACTGCTTGCCAGGACCATTGAGGCAAATAATCGATGTGAGCAGACCATGTGCCGCCACGAACCGCACAGCCCCTCTAAGGCAGCGCCAAATCTTCTCACGACTCCTCCCGCGGTAATCTCCCGGCAAAACCCATCATTACCACGAAGGTCCCTGGCCTAGTTACCCTGACCATCATGGACCGTCCGCCGTGCCGCGTAAGAAACTGCGAACAAGGTTAGTACGGCGAGGGGAGTCGGCCACTTTCAAAAATGAATCGGAGATATTTCCCGTTGTTCCAGATAGATTGACCGACCAAGATAGGCTCGAATCCCATCACCTTTGCGTTCATCCATGACGAGTGAAAGCCCCGGGCATCGGGGGACCTACGCCGGATGTTCACCGGCGTGGAGAGGTAGACATCAGCGCGGCAAAGTATAAGGTAAGCGCTACAGCCCACGACGCGGCCATGACATAGGATTCGTCATTACGCTGCCCGACCAAGACGAAGGCTAGGCCCCCGAGACCCGCCACGGCGATGAAGACCGCCGCGAAACCCGCTAGTACCCCAGCCCCTATCCACCCGCTCTTCGCCACTGTGACAGCGGTGATGATGCCGAGCAGCAGTATGACCAGTCCGAGCAGCATATGAATCATCAGGGGAGGAGTCATCCCCATGGAAATCATCCGCTCGATTGCCTTCAAGAGTCCCGGCACAGTCAGGGAACTATTGAAGGGCATATTGATATACAGATTGTCATACATTCCGAAGAAGAATTGCACAAGCAGTACGGTCACCATGATCATCATCATGATGCGCGGGGATTTGCCTGGGGTTTTTGAATCGTCGTTCACTGAGTGTCCTCCTTGGCAACGGTTTTTTTGACTAACCTGTGCCTCTATATGGGGTTGCCCCTTGGATAACCATCGACGCCTCTCCACGGGCGACAGGGACTAATAAGGCGCCGGGCTTGGTCAACTAGTCGGAGCTGTGTTGATCCACAGTACGGAGTCGTTCGATTTCACCGGACTTGGCGGTTACGCATCGGGCCTGGGAGTGAAGATATGGCTTCCATGGCCAGCCGCCGTTTCCCTGCCCTTGGGGGTCAACCAAACTATGATGTTCTTGTTGTTGCCGATATTTTGTATCTTCTTTAATAATAGCTGAGGGGAGATCCAAGCGCAGAACACTACATGTGGAAAGGCTCGGCATGTACCTATATGCCACCCCGGTACGATACACGATGAAGATGGCACCAGGATGGCGTACAGCTATTTAGACTGACCGACCGTGCTTTTCCATGTCGAAACGCCAAGTAGTTTAAAGAGACCGCAATACTGAGTAATAGCGGTTACCAGCAAGATGCCGCCAACTGCACCCAGCAATTCCGCGCCTACTCGCGAAACAGCCGTTGCGTTCGGCCATACCTAGAGAGCTCCCACAATAACCAACCGTATGCCCCTATCTGCAGATCCGACATTCTTTTTTAAAGAAATGAAATGAATCCAGAGCAGCTCCTCCCCCAATAAGCTTGACATCATGAATAGGTGCAAGTCGATAATGCCAATGTCCCTCTCACACGCATGCTTCCGGAAATAATTCCCCTAACCGACGCGACGCGCAAAGAACCTTGCCCTTCTTTACTATGGGAAACGTTAGGTGAAGACATCGTGAGAAAGATTCGGATCGGAGAAATTCGCGCGGCGGAACACTGAATCTTGGCAAAAGCTGTAGTCATTGCCTTCGATTTTACCGGACGTACGAATGGCCGTTCGTTGTATTCCCAAGGGGTGTGGGAGGTCAACCGCGCCACTATGATGCTTATGGCAAAACCATTTGGCAATGCCAACAGCCAAGCATGCAAAGAAGGCCCCGCATAAAGCGGAAGCCCCTTAGAATAGACTGCGCGCCAAGCGCCGCTTGGCATTACCATACCGGCTTGAATCCTGCCAGTGGACGCAAAATCTCATCAACCTGCCCAGTCAGTTCTGGCGACCAAGAAATGTCTAGAGCCGACAAATTTTGGTCAATCTGCTCCGGACGTGAGGCGCCAATAATTACGGCGCTGACCTCTTGCCGGCGAAGCACCCAAGCCAGCGCCAAGGCCGGCAGGGTCCAGCCATTGCTCTCTGCCATGGTCCTGAGACGGCCCACCGCTTCCAGCACTTCCGGAACGAGGTAGCTTTTAATCCATTGATTAGCGCCTTCCTGAGTTGCCCGCGATCCTGGGGGTAGAGCATGGATTTCAGTGTACTTTCCTGTTAGAATGCCTTGGGCGAGCGGGGAAAACACCACCTGCCCGAGACCTAACTGGTGAGACACCGGCAATACGGCCTCCTCCACATAGCGAACCAGCATATTGTAAATCGGCTGATTGGATATCAGCCGGTCCCACCCGCGCTGGCGCTGGCACCTTACCGCCTCTTCCAGCTGCGCCGCACTCCACTCGCTCACCCCGGCGTACCGGATCTTGCCCCAGCGCACCAAATCTTCCAAGGCGCGCAGCACCTCCTCCAGCGGAGTCCCGGGATCATAGCGGTGACACTGGTACAGATCGATGTAATCCGTCTGCAAGCGCCGCAAGCTGGCGTCGCACTGGTCCACGATATGTTTGCGGGACAGTCCCCGCTGGGTCGGGCTGTCCCCCATCGGGAAATACACTTTGGTGGCCAGAACGTAGCTGTCCCGAGCATACACTGCCAGCGCCCGGCCCACCACCTCTTCAGCCCGTCCCCGCCCGTAGGCGTTGGCCGTGTCAAAGAACGTTACCCCGTGGTCATAGGCCCGGGCAATGCATGCCCGGGCCGTTTCTTCTTCTGTCTGCGTGCCATACGTCAGCCAGCTTCCGAGGCCAATGGCGCTAATCTCCAAACCGCTGTTACCCAGTCTCCGGTATTCCATCTGCTGCGTTCCCCGCTTTCCTGACCTGTGACGCCCGCCCCGCATAAGCCGCCTCACATTCCAACTTCTACCAGCACGCTATGGAACCATCGGCCCGCGGTTCGGTGGCCCCTGCCAGCACTCCGTCTGGCCTTCGCCAGACAATTTCTCCACGGCCGAACGGTCCGGTTTCATCCGTCACCTCCACCATATGGCCGCGTTTGCGCAGAGCATCGACTAGACTCTGGGGCATCGTGCGCTCGACCACCACCTCGCGGCCCTGCTTCCAGTAAAATCGCGGCGCGTCCAGGGCGGCCTGGGGATTCATGGACTCCTCCAGCACTCGGCTAAGCACCTGCACATGTCCTTGCGGCTGCATGAATCCTCCCATCACCCCAAATGGTCCGACCGGCTCGCCTTGACGGGTCAGGAATCCGGGGATAATCGTATGGTAGGGTTTCTTGCCGGGTTCCAGCATATTCGGGTGGCCCTCTTGGAGGGAAAATAACTGGCCCCGGTTCTGCAAGGCAATTCCGGTGCCTGGCACCACCAGCCCGGACCCGAATCCTGCGTAATTGCTTTGGATATATGAAACCATGTTGCCCTCGTCATCAGCGGCCGCCAGGTAGACGGTGCCTCCTGGCTGGGGTGCGCCTGACACGGGCTCCAAGGCGCTGGCTCCAATCAAGGCGCGGCGTTCCCGAAGGTATGCGGCGCTTAGAAACTCTTGTGCGGGATGGGGCATGAAGAGGGGATCGGCCAGGTACCGCTGAGCATCCGCAAACGCCAGCTTAATCGCTTCAATCTGCTGGTGGATCCGCTCCTCATCGGAACCCGGGGCCATGTCTTCCAGCATTTTGAGAGCCATCAATGCCACCAGACCCTGGCCATTGGGAGGGAGTTCCCACACATCATACCCGCGGAAGCCGACGGACAGGGGCTGCACCCATTCCGGGCGAAATGCCGCCAAGTCGCTCAGTGCCAGCACCCCTCCGGTCTTTTGGGAAAATTGCACAATCTCTTCCGCCAGTCTACCGCGGTAGTAAGACTCCGCACCAGTGTCCGCAATGTCCCGCAGAGTTTGGGCGTGGTCAGGAGAAGCCCACATCTCACCGGGAGCTGGGGCATGCCCGTGCGGCGCAAAAACCCGAAACCATTCCGCAAATTCCGGCCCTCTCAGCACTTCCCTAAACTTGCTGGCTGCCCGTCCCCAGAAGTGTGACACCGTTGGGGAGACCGGGAACCCTTCACGCGCCAGCCGGATGGCGGGCTCTATCACCGCCGGCAGCGGCAGCTTCCCGTAACGGCCCGACAGAGCGGCCCATGCTGAAGGAATTCCCGGAACCGTCACAGGAGCCCATCCATATGAAGGCATCACCTCGTGTCCCTGGCGCCTGACCCATTCCCGGGTCAAGCCCCCCGGTGCTGGTCCGCTGGCATTGAGCCCGGACAATTCTCCTCCTGACCACACCATGGCGAACGCATCGCCGCCCAAGCCGTTGGATGTTGGCTCAACCACCGTCAGGCAAGCCGCAGTGGCGATTGCCGCGTCAATGGCATTGCCGCCTGCCTGCAATATCTCTAGGCCCGCTTGCGCAGCTAGGGGCTGCGCCGTCGCCACCATCCCCCGGCTGGCGTACACTACCGTTCGCCGGGACGCATAGGGATAGACATTCGCATCCCACTTCATAACACCAATCCTTTCTCTCACATGCACGCAATTGCCACGCCTTGGCTGTTCACCTGCTGCTCAGCGTCCGCCGTGCCCTTTTATTTTGGATCAAACACATCGCGCAAGCCATCCCCCATGGTCGAAAAGCCCAGTACGGCCAGAAATATCGCCAGCCCGGGGAACAGGGAAATCCATGGCGCCATATTCAGATACTGGGACCCGTCTTGCAACATGGATCCCCAGTTTGGCGAGGGCGGAGGCGGTCCTAGCCCTAAAAAGGACAGGCTCGCGACCGCTAAAATTGCCCCGCCGATATTCAAGGTGGCCACAACGATAATCGGTGTCACTGCATTTAGGAGCACATGCTGGAGCATAATCCTCCACGGCGACGCGCCCAGGCACCGGGCCGCCTCCACATACTCGCGGGAGCGGGCGCTAAGCACCTGCCCGCGCGTGATGCGCGCAAACTGGGGTACCGTGACAGCCGCTATGGCAAACACCGCATGCATCAGGGATGGGCCTAAAATCCAGGCAATAGCCAGGGCCAGCACTAAGGCAGGAAACGCCAGAGCCGCATCCACCAGTCGCATGATTACATCGTCCACCAGGCCGCCGTAGTACCCGGACACCAGTCCGACCGGCACCCCAATAGCCACGCCGATGGCCACAATCAGGACACCCGATGCCAGCGAACTGCGCGCCCCATAAATAATGCGTGAAAGCACATCCCGGCCCAATTCGTCAGTGCCCAGCCAGTGCCGGGACGATGGCGCTTGGAAAGCATGGCTGAAATGGGTCGCTAGGGGCGGGTACGGCGCGATAACCGGAGCCAGCAGCGCCATCAACACAAAACCTGCCACAATGCCCAGGCCCACAACCCCTAGCTTGTTGCGCCAGAATCTGCGCAGGGCGCGTCTGGGACTATAGGCATCCTGTTCTATTCCGGGGAGCTCCACCTGGGGCTGAACCGCGCCCATACCGTCATCTCCATTTCTTGCCTCAACTGTAGCGAATTCTCGGATCCAGCCAGGCATACGCCAGATCCACACACAAATTGGCAAACAGCACCACAAACGCCATGAAGAGCACAGACCCGTCAAGCACGGGATAGTCCCGGTCAAAAATGGCATTCACCACCAACTGGCCCATGCCAGGAAGGGAAAAAATAGTTTCGGTGATGACCACGCCTCCCAGCAATGCCCCAATTTGCAGCCCTACAACCGTCACCACCGGCACCAGCGCGTTGCGCAGCCCATGGCGCATAACGACCGTCCATTCACTGATGCCCTTAGCCCGCGCAACTTGAATATAGAGCAGGTGCATCACTTCAATGAGTTCCCCCCGCAGCACGCGAGAGGTGACGGCGGCCAGAGGCAGGGCCAGAACAATCACGGGGAGCACCAGGTGCACGAGGTTTCCTGGCACGCTTTGGCTTAACGGAATCCACCCCAAAGAGGGCAGCCAGCGCAATCCCACGGCGAAGACGTAAACCAAGAGCAGGGCCAGCCAGAAATTGGGAACGGCCGCCCCAATCAGCGCGAGCACACGCGACAGACTGTCCACCCAGGTATTGGGACGGTAGGCCGCCAAAATTCCTGCGGGGAGCGCAATAGCCAGAGAGAGCAACACCGCCAGCACCGCCAGTTCCAGAGTCACAGGAAGTCTGGTGAGAATGAGAGACATGACCGACTGCCCGTCGAGCAGCGAAACTCCCAAACGGCCCTGCGCTACCTGACCCACATAATGGATGAACTGTCCTGCCACAGGCTGGGTCAGTCCCATCTTGACATCCAGCAAGTGCACCGCTTGCGGACTGGCCTGCTCTCCCAAAATAGTGTAAGCAGGATTGCCCGGCGTGAGGTGGATGAGACTAAACGTCACCACCAGCACGATGAACGCGACTGGTATCAGGGTCAATATTCGGCGCACGATAAAGGTCAGCATGGCGCTCGCCTACTTTATCCATGTCTTGGAGAAGCGCATCAAACCGTCAGGATAGACTTGAAAACCCTGTACGGTCGGAGACCAGGCCTGAATGACCGGAGTGTATTCGAGAAAGATATAGGGCGCCTGGTGCAGGACGATAGTGGCGGCTTCATCATAATATTGCTTGCGGACCGCCTGCGATACCGTTTCCCGGGCCTTGAGCAGCAAACTGTCGACCTGTGAATTTGAATAGCGCGGATCATTGAAACTGCCGCCCGTGGTGTCAAATGCATAGCTGTTCTGGTCTGGATCGGGTCGGCCGCTCCATCCCAGCAGGTCGGACTGATAATTTCCGTTAATCGCGTCGGTGAGGAGAGTCGTGAAGTCGACCGGCTCCACTTTCATATTAATGCCGACCTTCGCCAGCTCGCTCTGAATCGCCTCCATTTCCTGCACCGTTGCTGGATCATTCTCGCCCAGCAGGGTAAAGGAGAAGCCATGGGGGTTTCCGGCCTTTACAAGCTGGGCTTTGGCCAGCGCATCCGAAAAGGGAACGGTGATATGCGGGTCATAGGCCCACGTCGCCGGGGAAAACTGGGTGTAGGCCGGAATGGCATGGCCGAAGTACAGCAATTGGTTCAGCGCCTGGCGGTTAATCGCATAGTCAATGGCCTCGCGGTTATGCACGTTGTTCAGAGGAGCCGCTTGCGTGTTGAGCTCCATGTCCGCATACCCTAGTCCCGCATTGTGCGCGTACCGCAGAGACGAATTCGACGACAGACTGTTGACATCCTGGTAGGGCACGCTGTCTATCACATTCACCTGCCCAGTGACCAAGGCATTGTATTCTTGCACAGGATTGGTAATCGGCGTGTAGACAATCTTGTTGAGGTACGGTTGGCCCTTTTTCCAATATAGCGGGTTCCGTTCCAAAATCATGTGGTCATTTTTAATCCACTGCACAAATTTAAATGGGCCTGTGCCTACGGGATGAAGCCCGTACGCACTACCCCATTTTTTCATCGCCGCTGGTGACGAAATCATTCCCGTGCGGCCAGTGAGCACAGACAGGAAGGCTGAATAGGGCGCCTTGAGGGTAATCACCACCTCGTAGGGATTCGGGGCAGCCAGGTGGGTCACCAAAGACAGGTCGCTGAGTCGGGGAGACGCATTGGCTGGATTCATCTCCCATTGCCAATTGTAAATCACGGCCTGTGCATTGAAAGGCGTGCCGTCCTGAAATTTCACGCCGTGCCGTAAAAATAGCGTATAGGTCGTGCCCCCA
>DAHWJO010000055.1:0-19399 GCA_027344105.1 Sulfobacillus sp. | reverse complement strand
CGCCCCACCAATCATTCCATGCTGCCTCATGTTGATAATCATTCGCGCAGCAATCCCGCCAGGCCATAGTGCCCTGGCGGGATTGCTGCGTACTCCCCCGTTGCTGAATTCATGCGCCAATGCGCTCAAGAATGGCTTACGGGCTCCACATTCTGTTCTACCAGCTCACCGTCCACGCGCAGGGCATTGTGTTGGACCACGGCTCCCACAAATCCGGCGAATAGAGGGTGCGGCCGATTGGGCCGCGACTGAAATTCCGGGTGGAACTGTGTCCCCACGAACCACGGGTGCCCCTGGTATTCCATGATTTCAACCAAGCGGCCGTCAGGCGACAGCCCTGACGCGACTAGGCCGCTTTGCGCCAGCGCTTCCCGGTACCGGTTGTTCAGCTCAAACCGGTGGCGGTGCCGTTCGAAGATTAGAGTGTCCTGGTATATCGCCTGCGTCCTGGTGCCCATTTGCAGGGCGCAAGGATAGCTGCCCAGCCGCATCGTCCCTCCCATGTCCATAACCCCCTGCTGCTCGGGCATCAAGTCGATAATGGGATAGGGAGTCGCAGGGTCAAACTCAGTGGAATTGGCTTCCTTCATGCCGCCCACGTTGCGGGCGACCTCGATGGCCGCTGCCTGCATGCCCATGCAAATTCCAAAAAAAGGCGTGCCATTCTCACGGGCCCAGGTAATGGCCTGAATCTTGCCTTCTACCCCGCGGTACCCGAAGCTTCCCGGCACCAGCACCCCGTCGACTCCTTCCAGCAGGGCCTCCGCTCC
The DNA here is from genome assembly GCA_027344105.1 of Sulfobacillus sp. Taxonomy (GTDB): domain Bacteria; phylum Bacillota; class Sulfobacillia; order Sulfobacillales; family Sulfobacillaceae; genus Sulfobacillus. Next base: position 18,629 of record DAHWJO010000055.1, on the reverse strand, counting down.
TTGCAGTTCAATCTCCTCGGAATCCACCCACTTGATGTTCACCCGGATCTGGTGGGCCAGACCGCCGTGCACCAAGCCTTCCGCCACGCTCATGTAGGCATCATGCAACGCCACGTACTTGCCCACCATGGCGACGGTCACGTCGCCCTGCAGCTGGGTCGCCCGCTCTGCCACCTGCGCCCAGTCGCTCAGGTCGGCTGGCGGCGCCTCCATCTTGAGGCGGTTCAGCACGATGTCGTCCAACCCTTCCTTGGCAAGCATCACGGGGAGTTGGTAGATCGATTCCGCATCGACGTTTTGCACCACTGCTTTCCGGTCCACGTCGCACATCAGGGCGATTTTGTCGCGCAAATCCCGTGACAGCGGCTTCTGCACCCGGCACACGATCACATCCGGCTGAATGCCGATCGACCTCAGCTCTTTGACAGAATGCTGCGTCGGCTTGGTTTTAGCCTCGCCAGCCGCGTTGAGGTACGGCACCAGGGTGACATGGACATACATGACGGCATCGCGGCCGATATCGGAGCGCATCTGGCGTATGGCTTCCAGAAAAGGCAAGCTCTCAATATCGCCGACCGTGCCGCCTATTTCTACGATAATGACATCCGCTCCAGAGGCTTCCGCCACGCGGTGGATCCGTTCTTTGATCTCGTTGGTGATGTGCGGGATGACCTGGATGGTGCCGCCCAGAAAATCCCCGCGCCGCTCTTTGGTAATGGTGGACCAATAGATCCGCCCTGTCGTCACGTTGTTGGCTTGTCCCAGGTTGACGTCCATAAACCGTTCGTAATGCCCCAGGTCCAAATCAGTTTCTGCGCCGTCCTGAGTCACGAAGACCTCTCCGTGCTGCAAGGGACTCATAGTTCCCGGATCAACATTGATGTAAGGGTCTAGTTTGAGTGCGGTGACCTTGACGCCCCGGCTTTTCAGAATACGCCCCAGAGAAGCCGCCGTAATGCCTTTGCCCAGCGATGACACGACTCCACCCGTAATAAATACAAACTTTGCCACGGTGTCCTCCCCTTAATGTGAGTGCCTCATTCGAAGCTAGTGATTGTTCCATGCGGGGCAGAATGCCCTAAAAGGAGAAGGAGTCCGAAGGTTTATCCCTCGTCCTCCTCGGTGTCGCCATTGTCCTCGTCATCGTAACTTCCTGCCCGGGTGGTAGACCCTTTAGCCACGGTTTTCGGCAACCAGTCCTTCAGTCCCCACATGGAATTGCCGCGGTATTGAAAACGCACGTCAAGATTAATATCCGTATAGATCCTAGCCACTTGTCTGGCTTCCCGGTCCTGGCCCAGCTTGCGCAAGGTCTCATCGAGCAAGTCCTGAACTTCCATAGGCTGCCCGTGTTCTTTTAACACGTCATACGCTGCATCGGTCACCTGCATAGCCATTACCCCCGTGTGCACACTAAATTCCCCCGTATTATACCATCTACCAATTTAAAAGGTAATATTCCCGGGAAAGCAGGATTCGCCGAAAATCGCCAATAATTCTCCTTATTTGTTGACGGATGAAAATATTTTTAGGTAGACTGATACGGAAGATGAGACGCCACAGCGCCAAACTCTCCGGCCGCTGTCATTGTTCCCATAATTTGGCCAGTCGATGCTCCCCGTAAAGCCGGGTTGCGATATTTTTTGGGAGGTGCATTGCTGATGAGTTCCGGCCACATCCGCATCACGGGGATCAAGCGCAAGCGCTTCAACGGTTACGGTCTGTTGCGGCTCATGATCATGGCCGCGGTTTTTTCGCTGCTGGCTCTGGCCCACGGACCGTGGTGGTGGGCAGGCTTTGTTCTCTTAGCGTCCGTACTCATCTCTGTGGGCGGGCGCAACAGCGGGCCGGTCAGTCCCTGGCTGGGATCGGCCGGCCTTTTGTGGCTCGCGTTCGTCCATGTGCGGATTGTGCCGCTCCAGTTTGGCATTCCCGCTTTAGGACTGTTCTTTGCCGCTTACTTCCTGTCCGTGCTGCGACGCCGCGCGGCTTAGCTCCCGCCGCAGAATTTTGCCAATGGCGGACTTTGGCAGGTGGTCCACCATCTCATAGACCCGGGGCCTCTTATATGAAACCAGGCGTTCCTTGCAGAATGCCTCGATCTTCCCGGCATCCAGAGCGGTTCCCTCGCGGGGGACAATTACGGCCTTGACGGTCTCGCCCCGGTACGGGTCGGGAATGCCGATGACGCAAGCCTCCTCCACTCCTGGATACTGGTAGAGCACTTCTTCGATTTCCCGCGGGTACACGTTGAATCCCGAGCAAATAATGAGATCTTTCTTGCGGTCCTGAATGGTGAAGTACCCGTCAGGGTCCATTGCCGCAACGTCTCCCGTGTACAGCCACCCGTCCTGCAAGGCAGTTTTGGTCTCTTCGGGGCGTTTCCAGTATCCCCTCATCACCTGCGGTCCCCGGACCAGAAGCTCACCCGGCTCACCTGCCGGCACATCCATGCCGGACGAGTCAATGATGCGCACCTCCGTGGAAGGATAGGGCAGTCCGATGCCGGTGCGTCTGATATCCACTGGCCACACGGGCTGGCAGTGCGTCACAGGGGAGGCTTCCGTCAGCCCGTACCCTTCCACTATTCGCCCCCGGGTGAGCCGTTCAAAATTTTGCTGCACTGACTCCGGCAAGGGCGCCGACCCGCTGATGCACCCTTTGATCGATGTCAGGTCCAGATTGTGCTCGGTGGCGTACTGGGCTAAGGCCACATACATGGTCGGCGCCCCCGGAAACAGCGTCGGTCTGGTGCGCACAATCCATGAAGCCGCCTGTTCCGGGTGAAACCGGGCCATCAGCACCAGCCTGGCTCCAATCAGCAGCCCGAGATTCATCCCCACCGTCATGCCATAGGCATGAAACAGAGGCAGGGCAATCAGCACCGTGTCCTGGCCGCCCGACAGCAGGCTCTGCATCCAGAGCCGCGACTGCTCGGCATTGGCCCAGAGATTGGCGTGCGTCAGCATAGCGCCTTTGGGCAACCCGGTTGTGCCTCCGGTGTACTGCAAAAGCGCCAAGTCCTTCTCTGGATCAATATGCGGAGGATTTTCAATTTCCGGAAGGGACAGCCAGTCGCTGAACAGGCGCGCCTGGGGATAGACCAGGCGGGCCTCCTCCTCCACCTCTTGGCGGTTGTGCATGTCTGCCATCATGACAGGCCACGGCAGCCCGGGCGGCAGCTTGCCTGCGGCTTCGGGGGGGACAATCAGCACACTGGGCCCGGAATCCATGAACAGGGCCGCCAGCTCTGCCGGAGTGTAAAGGGGGTTGAGCGCCACCACGACCGCTCCCACCCGCAAAGCGCCAAAGTATGCTTGTATAAAGGCCAGACTATTGGGCAGGAGAATGGCCACCCGGTCCCCCTTATGGATTCCCAACTGTTCCAGACCCCGCGCCACCCGGTTCACCATCGACCACAAGGTGCTGTAGCTGACCTCTCGGTCTTCGAGCACGACCGCGGTCCGCGAATCTTGGCCCCACCGCTCAATCACGTCGTACAGAGGCCTTAAAGGCTCCTTGAGGGTGTGGGGGACGTTGCCATAATTTTGGAGCCACGGCTTTTCAGAGTATGCCGACATGGCTACTGACCCCGGAACGCTGGCCGTCTCTTTTGCAAAAATGCGGTAATGCCTTCTGCAGCATCTGCCGACATTATCAAAGAGGCCATCGCTTCCGTCTCCCCCGCCTGTCCCAGCCCGGGGTCGGCGAGAAGATGCTTAATCGCTTTCAGCGCCAAGGGCGGCAGATTGGCCAGCCGGTCGGCTTGATTCACAGCGTAGTCGAGCAGCAGGTGGGCCGGGACCAGGTGGTGAATCAGCCCAATCCGGAGCGCCTCTTGCGCATCAATGGCCTCGCCTGTTAAAAGAAGCCGCGCTGCCGCCGAGCGCCCAATCAGTTTGGGCATGCGCACCGTGCCGCCCCACCCCGGGATTATTCCCAAATTGACTTCCGGCTGGCCAAAACGCGCTGCTTCGGAAGCCACGCGGATATCGGTCGCCATGATCATTTCATTGCCCCCGCCAAACGCGGGACCATTGACAGCGGACACGACGGGCTTGGGACATTGCTCAATGCGGTTATACAGTTGCACCCCGAATGCCAGAAAGTCCTTAACGCCTGCCCCCAGTTGCAAGAAGCTGGGAATATCGGCGCCTGCTGCAAAAAACATTCCCTCTCCGGTAATCACCAAAGCCCGCACCCCATCGTCCTCCACACAATGGGTCAGGGCGGCGTCCAGTTCCTGCAAGAGAGGGAGGCTGAGAGAATTCACCGGCGGGTGATTCAGCCGCAACACGGCGACTTGGTCCCTCATTTCGGTCGTGATCAAGGCCATCAGTCCGTTCACCCCTTTTGTGTTAGTAATTGAAATACCCGGCGCCGCTCTTGATTCCCAGCTGCCCGTGCTCCACACGTGCCGACAGTGAGGCCGGTGGAGCAAAGCGGGCGCCAAACCGCGATTCAAGATCCGCAAGCTTTTGGTACACCACGTCCAGTCCTGTCTGATCGGCCCAAGCGAGAGGTCCCGCGGGCAGGCCGGCGCCGGCGCGCATGGCAATGTCGATTGCCTGGGGGCTGGCCACCCCTTCCTCATACAGGCGGGCCGCTTCCATAAAAGTCGCCAGGGTAAAACGGTCAATCAATTCCTGTTCACGCTCTGCCTCCATGCTTCCCATCCTTTCTCGTCAGTGTGCCTGACCCGTATTCCCGGTCATGACCGGGAATACGGGTAAAATCCCTGCCCCGTTTTGACTCCGAGGTGGTGGGCCGCCACCAGGGCCGGAAGTTCGGGGCCTGGGTCAAAACGGTCCCCGTAGGCGGCCTGCAGCGTCTCGGCCACATCCCAGGCAATGTCCAGCCCCAGGGCATCAGCGAGCACGAACGGTCCGAGCGGGGCCACATGGTGTTTGACAATCGTCTGATCAATCTCTTCGGCGCTATAGCCGTATTCCACCTTAAAGCGCATGACTTCCGCCATGGAGGCCGTCAGCACCCGGTTCACCACAAACCCCGGGCATTCCTTCACGGCCACCGGGATTTTGCGGATCTCCTCGCTGAGGCGGCTCAAGGTGTCCAGCACATCTTTGTCCGTCTGCTCACCGGCAATAATTTCCACCAGCTTCATCATGTGGGCCGGATAGAAGAAGTGCATCCCCGCCACACGCGTGGGCCGCGACGTCACCGACGCCATCTCCGTCACACTTAACGCGGACGTATTGGTGGCCAGGATCGCCAAAGGCGGCAAGAGTCGGTCCAGTTCCTGAAAGACTTTCTGTTTCAGAGCCATTTTCTCCGGCACGGCTTCGATCGCGACGGAGACATCCTTCAGAGCCGAGGCGTCCGCGCTGAAAACAATCCGGCTCATGCGCTGTGCCGCATCCGGGCCGCTGAGCCGGCCCTTGGCCACACGCCCATCAAGCAGCTTCTGAATGTGGCTCTTGGCGCGCTCCAGGGCCTTCTCGTCAACATCCCGCAAAACCACAGGGATATTAGCCATGGCCACTGTATAGGCAATGTCCGCTCCCATCGTCCCGGCTCCAATCACCGCGACTTTCTTGACATACATGCGCATCCCTCCTGAGGATCAAAAAAGGCGCCACGTTCCCGCCGGCCCCGTACGATACGGATATTCTGCCGAGTAGGGAATTTCATGGCGAGCAACCATTCCTTTAGGCTGTGACGTTAAGCAGGGCCAGTATATCGCCGTATTGCAATAGTTGTCAACGGAAAATTTATTAACGGAATATCAAAAATTTGATATCATGAAATAGATAGCCAAGGAGGATTAAAGGGATGGATGACCGGCTGCAGTCCTTTATCAATGAGATTCAGCGCCTGTTTCCCCGCATAATGCGCTACCTGGAAGCCGAAGCTAGCCGGGAACTGATTGGGCTGGAGGTGACTCCGTCCCAAATGAATGCGCTATTCGCGCTATACGGGGTCACTGACCTGCCAATGGGAGAGTTGGCGGAGCAGCTGGGCCTGACAGAAAGCGCTGCGACCCGCCTTGTCGACCGCCTCATCAATATGAACCTGGTGCGGCGCGAGCGTGACGATCAAGACCGGCGGGTCGTCCGGGTGCGGCTGTCTTCTTACGGGAAGCAGCTCGCCGAGCTGGTATTCGAAAGGCGTCAGGAGCAGTTCAGCCGTTTCGCCGAGCGGCTGGACCAGACGTCCCGGGATGCCCTCATTTTGGGCCTGTCCCAATTGCTCAGCGTATTTGGCGTGCTGGAGCAAGAGTCAAAAATCAGCAAAAAATAGGGTGATCTATTTCCGGGATCTATGTTACGATAACGCTAACCTATTTCACACAACGTCAATCTGGGAGGTGATTTTATGATTAGCTTGAGCGACACAGCTACCGACAAGGTGAAAGAATTTATGGCATCGAAAGATCATGCCGACCTGGCCCTGCGCATTTACGTGAGCAAAGGCGGGTGCAGCGGCTTCAGCTATGGCATGGCGCTGGACGCAGCCCAGGATGATGACAGCATTTTTGAATTCAACGGGGTCAAAGTGGTCATCGATCCCCTAAGCGCTCCCTATCTGGACGGGATTGAAGTGGACTATGTCAATTCCATGATGGGTGGCGGGTTTGCTATCAACAACCCCAACGCGGCTTCTTCCTGCGGTTGCGGCCATTCATTCCGGACCAAAGACGAAGCGGGCGCAGCCAACTCCTGCAGCCACTGAGCACAGCGTCGCAACAGACAAGGCCTCCCACCTACCTGCAGGCGGGAGGCCTTGTCTGTTGTCTCTGCCGGGTTTACGCGGTCACCTGGTGTGTCTGGGGACCCTGTTCCCCTCCGCTGCCCCCCGCTTCTTCCAGGGACTGTCCCGCCGTTTCATAGCCGAACAGCCAGGTAATCAGCAGACCCACAAACGATGCCGCGGCAATCATTCCCAGGGTCAATCCCAATCCCAGGGCCTGTTCAAGAACCGGCAAGAGGAAAATCCCCACGGCTGCCCCGAATTTTCCAGAAGCCGCGGCCAGCCCGTGACCGGAGGCGCGGAGACTGGTGGGAAATACTTCCGCCGGCAGAATCCACGTCGTAGCATTCGGGCCCATATTCACACTGAGGTTGAATAGCGCAAAGCCGCCGAAAATCAAGATCGTGGCGGACCCCGACACTCCTTTGGGAACCCCGACAATGGCCAGCATAGCCATGGCCGCGGCCATCCCGCTGAATCCAATCAGCTGCAGGCGGATCCGCCCGACCCGCTCAATCAGTCCAATGCTCAAGGCAAACCCTATCACCAGGAACACATCCAGGATGATGGCGCCCTGGGTTGACAGAATGTCTTTGTGGATGAAATTGCCGTGCCCCGCAAAGGCCATCACGGATAGGATTGTCGGAGTGAAAATGCCAATGCCGTACAGGCCAATGTCCATCAGAAACCATGGCACCGTCACCAAAATAGTCCGCTTCAGGTACTCCGGTCCGAAGAGGTCTTTGTATTTTAGAGATCTCTTTTGGACCGGTTGGGAGGTAATCATCTGCCCCGTCAATTCTTCAGCCGACGTCCGGGCTTTCTCCGCCTCTCCGTGCTCCATCTGCCAGCGCGGGCTCTCGGGGACGGTCGTTCGCAAGATCAGCACGATGATAGCAGGCACGACCCCTATGGCCAGCATGAAGCGCCACGCATCGGGGGCGGGGTCCAGCATGAGAATGGCGAGCCCGACCGCCGCCCCGAACAATGCCCCTAAAGCCTGAAAGCTAAACGCCGACGAGAGCATCCGCCCCCGGATTTTCTTGGGCATGAGTTCTGACACGTAGGTGGAGCTGATGGGATAATCGGCCCCGATCCCGATACCCAGCAGAAACCGGAAGATCAGCAGGGAAGCGGCCCCCCACGACAGAGAGGACAGTCCGGTAAACACGACAAAAAAAAGCAGGTCAAAAAAGTACATGGCTTTTCGACCCAGCTTATCGGTAAAACGGCCCAAGGCAAACGCGCCAATCATGGCTCCTAGAGGGGCAGCCGCTCCTACGAGACCTAGTCCGGTCTTTGTCATGTGCATCTGGTGGGAGATCAGCGGCAGGGCCACCCCAATAATAAAGAGGTCAAACCCATCGAGAAACACCCCCATCGCCGACAAAAACCAGATCTTCCAATGCAGCCGTTTAAGTTTGGCATGGTCGAGAGCGAACTGGAAATCAGTAGAGTCAGATGACATGATAAAGCTCCTTCTGCCGCCTTCGGGGCGTCAACGGTATTTTCCTTAGCTTTATCATGCCACCAGCACATTATGAGCGGCTTAAGCCCTTGTTAAGGTTCGATTAACAAAACCCAGACTATTGACAATTAGCTTACGGCGCAAATGAAACATTTGAGATACCGGGATTCCGGCAGTCCCGGCAGCATGGGATGGTCCATCCCCTGGCCCCGGATCTCGAGGATCTTGACCACCCGCTTGGCGTCTTTGGCGGCGTCCCGCACGACCTCGATGAACTGCGCTTCTGACAGGTGATACGAACAGCTGGAGGTGACCAAAAGCCCGCCCGGCTTGAGCAGCTTGATGCCGCGGAGATTGATTTCCTTATAGCCGCGCACAGCCCCCGCCACAGCGTCTTTCGACTTCGTGAATGCCGGCGGGTCCAAAATCCCCAAGTCATATTGCGGTCCCTTTTCGCTCTCCTGGCGCAGCCAGTCGAATGCGTTGGCGGCCACAAACCGCGTGACATCCTGCAGCTGGTTCACTGCGGCGTTTTCCTCGGCGCGGCGGATGGAAGCGGCATCAATGTCAATGCCCACGACAGACTTCGCCCCATGCCGGGCGGCCGTCAGTCCAAATCCGCCAGTGTGGCAGAACGCATCGAATACCGTTTTTCCGGCCGCAAATTCCCCTGTCCGGCGCCGGTTGGCATATTGGTCAAGGAAGTGCCCGGTTTTCTGGCCATCCGCCAAGTCCACGATCATGGCCACATCATTTTCCATGATCTGCACCGGAGACACCATTGTGCCAAACACCATGCGGTTGGTCCGCGGCAGCCCCTCCTTCGTGCGCACCGGAACATCACCGCGCTCATAAATGCCCTGCGGGTGGAACAGGTCCACCAGCACCTCCACGATGGCCTCCTCGAAAGGCAGAAGACCCAAACTTAGGAATTCCACGACGAGCATCGGACCGTATTTATCCACGATCAGCCCCGGCAGCTGGTCCGCCTCTGAATTGACGACCCGGTAGGCATCCCGGTGTCCCAGCAAGTCAAAGCGCATCTGCGCCGCTTCCCTGACGCGTTTTTGAAACCACGCCCCATCAATCGTTTCCCTGGCGTCACGCGTCAGCAGCCGGAACGCAATCAGCGAGGCCGGGTTAAACAGTCCCTTCGCCACAAACCGGCCATTGACCTCGGTTAACTCCACTACCGTTCCCGGCGTCAGGTCAGAATGATACATCTCCCCCCGGTATGCCCACGGCGACCCCTCAAGAACCCGGTGCGGCCCCGTCTTTAATCGCAACTCTCCCGCCACAAAACCCCTCCTATCCATATCTTAGGTAGTATAGGCCTAAGCGGTGGATTTTTACCACAGATGAAATGCTCTGCACCTCAATTGGACACGAACTGCTCGGTCGGATCCACCCGGCATTGTCTGTAGAAATTTTCCAGACACCTCTAAAAGTTCCAAAGTCCCCAGAGTCTGCCGCCATCCCCAGCTATCCTCGGCCTACCCGCGCTCACCCGGCCTTTTCCGCACTGACAGCACAGGGGCTTGTCCCGTAAGGTAGGATGTGACGCGTTTACACGTGTTAATCCCGTCGAATCTCCTGCCACCAGGAGTACGGAGAACCCATTTTTCACGGGGTGAATGGCCTTACGGGCCAGGAGGACCTGTCCTCTAACCCGGCAGCTAACTCCGGAGGCGAAGAAAACAGGAGTGAAAACATGCCACACACGTTGGATTATGGCCGCTGGCGCGGCTCTCTCTTTAAGCCTGACTTTCGGTGCGGCCAGTTCCGCCTTCGCCGCCGGATTTCCTGACCTCGCCGCCGGCAGCACGGGAGACCAGGTCGCGGTTGTGCAGCAGCAGCTGGCCGATCTGGGATATTCGGCCGGCCCGGCGGATGGCGTGTACAGCACCGCCACCACGAGCGCCGTACGCGCCTTCCAGTCCCGCAATCATATTGCTGTCGACGGCATTGCGGGGCCTGTCACCGAGAAGACCTTGGTGCGCGACCTGACCAATGTCTACATGCCCATTTCCGGATCTTTGGGCCAGCACCTTCTCTCTCTTGGAGATTACGGCCCCGCTGTCGTGACCTTGCAGGGGGATCTGACCCAGCTGGGCTACGATCCGGGCCCTGCGGACGGGGTATTCAATCGCCAGACGGGGTCCGCCGTCCTCCGCTTTCAGAGTCATGCCGGGATTTCGGTGGATGAAGTGGCAGGTCCCCAGACCTACCAGGCGCTCCTCGCGGCCATGGGGCTCTCGTCTCCCAAGACTCTCCCGGCTGCTCCCGTTTCCCCGGCGCCCGCGCCGCCGCCGCGCCCTCTTTGACTTCCGCCGCCCCTGGCATGGTGCTCGGCTACTATACCCAGTACACCCCGCAGTCAGTCACCTCTCAGAACAGCCTGGCCGCGAACCTCAATGCGGTCAATACGATTGCCCCGCTCTGGTATACCGTGCACGCTGACGGATCTCTGGGGCGTATGGGATACCAGCGAGCCAGCGTGAGGGCCTACGCCCGGGCCCACCATATCACGGTGCTGCCCCTGGTCACCAACGCGGCCGGCAATTCCGCCATTCTGACAAACTCTGCGGTCAGGAGCCAAGTCGTCTCGCAGCTGACGCACCTGGCCGTGACAGACGGTTACCAGGGATACAACATTGACTTTGAAGGGCTTAGCGCATCCGCCCGCAACGGGCTCAACGCTTTTATGGAAGAGCTGAGCGCCGCGCTCGACCCGCTCGGCAAGGAAGTGACGATTGCCGTCATCCCGCGCACCGCCACGGATCCCTACGGCCGGGCGTATGACTACGCGGTATTGGGGCAATATGCCACAAAGGTGGTCCTCATGACTTACGATTACCACGACATCGGGTCGGCGCCGGGGCCGGTGGCTCCCATTGGCTGGGTGACTGACGTGGTGAATTATGCGCTCGCGCGGATCCCGGCGTCCAAGATTGTTCTGGGTCTGGCGGCCTACGGCTACGACTGGTCATCCACCGGGAGCACGGTCGAAGTGCACGATGAGCAGGCCGTCAATCTAGCCGCCCAGTACGGGGTCCCCATCACCTGGAATGCCGCTGATGATGAGGCGACTTTCCAGTATACCTCCGCCAATGGGGCCCAGCATACGGTCTGGGTGGAAAACGGCTACAGCGACGCGTTCAAGTTGGAATTGGCCAAACAGGACCACCTGGGAGGCGTGGCGATCTGGCGGCTGGGTGACGAGGACCCCGAGCTGTGGACAGCCATCAATACCATTTGGTACGGACACTGAGGCCTGCGGCCCTCATACCCCGGCGACGTGGACACGCGCTGCCGGGGCTTTTATGCTAATAGTCTCTCTTCCTCCAGCCGCCTTGGCCGTCTGTGGTATCATACGGAGTAGCGCTCCTGTGTGCCGGGGTGTGGTTGTCCTGGGACGGATGAGCGAATTTGACAAAATTTATTTCGCAACCTTTTGTTGCGAACTTTAGGAGGTGAGGCTATGCACCCGCGCTTAACTCAGATGACCAGCAAATCCGGATGAGGGTGCAAGTTAGGTCCGGAGGACCTAACCATGGCACTGAGTTTTGTGCCGCCCCGCCTGACACTGGACCCTGACGTTCTGGTGGGCAATGAAACCCACGACGACGCAGGCATTTACCGCCTCACGGCAGATCAGGCCCTGGTGCAAACCGTGGACTTTCTGACGCCCGTGGTGGACGATCCGGAACTGTTCGGCAAAGTTGCCGCAGCGAATTCCCTGTCTGATGTGTATGCGATGGGCGGGGTTCCCGTGACGGCCTTGAATTTGCTGGCCGTTCCGGAAGGGGTGCTCTCCCCTCAGGAAGTCGGCGCCATGCTGCAAGGGGGCCAGTCCATTCTGGACCAGGCGTCGTGCCGTCTGTTGGGCGGGCATTCGATTGATGACATTGAACCGAAGATGGGATATGCCGTGACCGGTCTGGTCCACCCCGACCACATCTGGCGCAACAGCACAGCTCAAGTGGGCAATCTCCTGTATCTGTCCAAGCCGATTGGCAGCGGAGTGCTTATCAAAGCCGTCAAGGACGGGGAAGCCAGCCAGGAGATGACCGAGAGCGTGATTGCCATGATGACGACCCTCAACCAGGCTGCCAGCGAGGCCATCAAGACGGTGGGAGACCCTACCGCCTGCACCGATGTCACAGGCTTCGGCCTTTTGGGCCACAGCTGGGAGATGGCGGAGGGCGCCGGGGTGGCCATCACGATCGAGGCTTCCCGGGTGCCTGTGCTGCCGGGGGCGCGGGAGTTGGCGGACCAGGGCCGTTTTCCGTCCGGCAGCCGGCGCAACTTGGATTATGTGCGCCCCCATCTCGATGCGGAGCCCAAGATCGGGGTGAACACACTGACCCTGTTGGCGGACGCTGTCACATCCGGCGGCCTTCTCTTCACAGTAAAACAAGAGAACGCCGCCCCGTTAGAGGCCGCGTTCCGCCAGTCCAAGATTCCTCTCTACCGGATAGGCTGGGTAGAAGAGGGGCCGCCGCTGGTCAGGGTGTTGGCATAAGCTGCCCTTCTTCAAGAGCCGTGGCCGCCTCACGCAGGCGGGCCACGGTCTCTTTTTGTCCCAGCACCTCCAGCAGCTCAAATAGACCCGGGCCCACCGTGCGGCCCGTGACCGCCAGCCGGGATGGGTGGATCAGCTCGGCCCGCTTCACCTGCAGGCGCAGGGCTTCCTGGTCGTAAGCCTCCATCACCGTGTCGTGGTTCCACTGCGCGAGCTTTGCCAAGGTATCCGCCAAGGCGCGCAGGCGCTCCGGGGCTTCTCCCTGAAAATGCTTCGCGATGCCTTTGGCTTCAAATGTTTCGGGTCTGGCATACAGGAAGGCTAGGCCTTCAGCCAGTTCCACCAAGGTCCGGGCGCGCTCCCGCACCAGCGCAATCGCCACCTCAAGTTCGGGTCCGGTCTCCACATGGATGTGCTGGGCCTGCACAAATGGCTGCAGGTCTTCCGCCAGCGCGCTCAGTGGCAGGAGGCGCAAATACTGGCTGTTCATCCATTGCAGCTTCTTCACGTCGTAGATGGCGGCCGTGTGCTGCACCCGGTCGAGGTCAAACCACTGCGCCGCCTGCTCCAGGGTCATGATTTCGATCTCCTCGGGCGGCGACCAGCCCAGCAACAGCAGGTAGTTGGTCAGGGCCTCGGGCAAAATGCCCTGCGCCCGGTACTCCTCCACGGAGGTCGCCCCGTGGCGCTTGGACAGCTTGGTGCGGTCGGGAGCCAATATCATCGGCACATGGGCAAAGGCGGGCATAGCCAGATTCAGGGCTTGGTAAACCAACATCTGCTTGGGTGTGTTGGACAGGTGCTCTTCACCGCGGATGACGTGGGTAATCGCCATATCGTGGTCATCCACAACGACCGCAAAATTGTATACGGGGGTCCCGTCCGATTTGGCCAGCACAAAGTCCCCCAGAATGCGATTTTCAAAAGTGACCGGGCCCCGGATGAGATCGTCCACCACAGTGACTCCTGAGGCGGGCACTTTCATCCGCACCACAAACGGGAGTCCCGAGCGGTGGATGGGGTCGTCGGCAGGGCGCAGACGGCACCGCCCGCTGTAGCGGGGAGGCTCTTTCAGCGCTTCCTGGCGCTTGCGCTCGGAAGCGAGCTCATCGGCCGTGCAGTAGCAGCGGTAGGCCTGATCCGTGTCCAGCAGCTGCTGCAGGGCCTCTTTGTGCCGCGCTGCCCGCTCGGACTGGTGATACGGCCCGCAGTCCCCCCCGACGTCGGGGCCTTCGTCCCAGACAATGCCCAGACTCCTCAGTCCTTGGAGCATCCCTTCTTCGGATCCTTCCACGAGACGGGCCCGGTCCGTGTCCTCCACCCGCAAGATAAAACGCCCGTGATGGTGTTTGGCAAACAAATAATTGAACAGCGCGGTTCGCGCTCCCCCTATATGCAAAGTGCCGGTTGGACTCGGCGCAAAACGTACCCTAACCACGTGGTCTCCTCCTGGAAAGCCGTGCCACACGCACGTTTCTTTCGTCTTTTTCCGTCTAAGTGCAGTGTAGCCCAGCCTTTGGCCGCGGGTCAAGAAAGGCCGTAGCGGATCGCCAAAAGCGAGAGAAACCCGGGAAATCCCAGAACCCCCATCACAGCCGCGGTCAGAGCGTTAAGGCCGACGGGCGGCCACCCGAACCGGGTGGCCGCCAGATCCCAAGCTTTCAGAAAAACCAAGCCCAACACCGCCTGCGCAAGCACCCGGCCTAACACCGCAAGCGGCTGGCCCACCGCTTTGGCGGCCACATACACGAGAACCACAGCAAACAGGCTGGCAACCACAACCCGAGGATCCATAATTTTCCCTCCCGCTCTCATTTCTATGAGCGGGACAAGCCTTTAATAACTGTGGGTTTTGCGCCAGCAGCGGTGGCGGTGTTCTCTCCAGTCGCCGCAGAGGGGAGCAGACCGGCGCCACAACGGCGTCCGGGTCTTAAAGCGTCCGGAGATCAACGACAGTTCGGCGCCGTCCCAGCCCGGGTGATAGAATTCTTCAGGCGTCTGTGGCTCCCGCAATGGCACCAGCCCCCTTGCCGACCTTTAACGGTGCGCCTTTCTTGAATCTTCTAACTGCCATCTTATGCCAGGGAACAGCAAATGGGCATGGCCTCTGACCCGAAATAAATAGCGGGAAGCCGTGTCCACGGCTTCCCCAATCACGAACTCCACTTGCTTGAAAGGTTTCCCTCTCAAACTTCCTGCCGGCCCTCCAGGGCTTTGAGCAATGTCACTTCGTCCGTATAGTCCAGGTCACCGCCCATAGGCAGCCCCCGCGCAATGCGGGTCACTTTCAGCCCCATGGGTTTCAGCAGGCGGCCCAGATACAGGGCCGTGGCCTCGCCTTCCAAACTGGAACTGGTGGCCAGCACAATCTCTGCCGGAGGCACCTGCTGGATGCGCACGAGGAGGTCCTTGACCCGCAGGTCCTCAGGCCCAATGCCTTCCATCGGGGAGATGGCACCGTGGAGGACATGGTAGCGGCCCTTGAATTCGCGGGTCTTTTCCATGGCCACGACGTCTTTAGGCTGTTCCACCACCATAATCGTCCGCGGGTCGCGGGCAGGATTGCGGCAGATGGCGCACGGGTCGCGGTCCGTGAAGTTAAAGCAAACCGAACAGTAGCGGATGCGGCTGCGGGCGTTGACAATGGCGTTGGCCAGCAGCTCAGCTTCCCCCTGCGGCATGTTCAGTAAGAAAAAAGCCAAACGCTGGGCGGTTTTAGGGCCGACCCCCGGCAATTTGGCTAGCTGGCTGACCAGATCCTGAATGGGTTCCGGATAAATCATCGTTACATGAGCCCGGGGATATTGGGGATGTTCACACCTTTGGTCACATCATTGAGGCGGGAACTGGCGAGTTCCTGCGATTTCGCATGGCCTTCACGCACCGCCGCCAAAATCATGTCCTGCAACATTTCCACATCCGTGGGGTCCACAGCTTCCGGGCTGATGGTGATGCCCTGAATCTCCCCATGGCCATTAAACACGGCTTTAATCACCCCGCCGATCTCCACCTCGACAGTTTCCGTCTGAAGCTCTTCCTGTACGCGGGCCATGTCGGCCTGCATCTTCTGCACCTGTTTCATCATCTTTTGCATGTTGTTGGCATTAAAACTCATAGTGGCACCCTCCTTGGATTATTCTCCACTTCCGCGTATAGGAACATCAGGACCCAGCCAGGCCCGGACCCGTTCCTCCAGCGGCGGTGTGGCGCGTTCCGGTGTGTCCGCGGGCGCGTCCTCCCCACTTTGGCCTGTTAATAAATGATACCGCATTCCCGGGCCGTATATCCGCTGCAGGACCTGTTCCAGCAGAGCTTTATTCTGGGTGGTCATCATTAAATCACGGTGAGCAGGAAAAGAAAATACCAAATCCAGATTATGTTCACCCTGTTCCGTGATTTGCGCCTGATTCAGCAAAGCAAATGTCGAGGGGCGCTCCTGGCGGACGGCGTCTAGAAAGACCTTCACCCTGTCCGCTCCCGGCGGGGCCCCTCCCCCTGCGGGCCGTGGCGGGGCCGGCGGCGCTTTCTCGGGCAGGACCTCGGGAGCGGGCTTTTCCGGCTTTGGCGCCGGGACGGGCGGCACCCCCGATTGCGGGATGGCCAGACAGTCCCAATTCTTCACGGATTTTCAGCAGGGCCAGCTCCACGGAGAGCTGGGCCGGAAATCCCCCGCGCAGGCGGCTGTCGGCCTCCGCCAAAATTTCCAGCGCGTGAAACCAGTCCGCTGGCGCAATATCCTGGGGCAGAGTCCTGTCGATGTCCTGAAGCCACTGCCTGCGGTACTGCGGGAACAAATCGGGGCCAGCCTGCCGCCACACAATCAGGTCACGGATCTGCTTGGCCAGATCCCTGAGCACGCTGCGGTAATCGCGCCCCTGGCGGTACACGTCATCCAGCGTCAGCATCACATCTCCCAGCGCCTCGGTGCTGCTCAGCCCCGTCATCAGGTGGGCCATAAGCACCGGGTCAATAGTGCCGACCAGATCCGAGACGGCCAGGCGGCTCACCGCTCCCTGGGACATGGAGACCGCTTGGTCCAGCAGGCTCAGCGCGTCGCGCAGGGCTCCGTCAGCGTACTCGGCAATCAGTTCCAAAGCCGCCGGTTCCGCATTCAACTTTTCCTGCGCCGCCACCTGCCGCAACCGCTCCTCAATGATGGCCACGGACAGTCTTTGGAATTCATAGCGCTGGCACCGCGACAGCACCGTCACTGGCAGCTTCTGCGCCTCGGTCGTGGCCAATATAAAAAGCACATGCGCCGGAGGCTCCTCCAGCGTCTTTAAAAGCGCATTGAAAGCTTCCGTAGTGAGCATGTGCACTTCGTCGATGATATAAATCTTATAACGCCCCATCACCGGCGCCTGCCCGATCCGCTCTTTAATTTCGCGGATTTCGTCGATGCCCCGGTTCGATGCCGCATCAATCTCAATGACGTCCAGATGCTGGCCCTGTTCCACTGCTCTGCAGGCTGCGCACTGCAGGCACGGCTCGCCGGAATCCGGCGTTTCACAATTGACAGCTTTGGCCAGGATGCGCGCCACACTGGTTTTTCCCGTACCCCTGGGCCCGGAAAACAAGTACGCGTGAGTGAGGCGATTTTGCCTCACCGCCTCACGCAGAGTGTCCACCACCCGCGCTTGTCCCATCACTTCCCGGAAGGAGCGCGGGCGGTACACTCGGTATAAAGCCTGATGGGCCACATTCATTCCTCCTTGCCAATAAGCAAAGCCATAGGGCAGCACCGATCAGGTGATCCGCGGCACCACAACGTTCCCGCTTACCGCTGCTCCCTTCCGGGCCTGACGGGATTCACAGGTGTTGTCCGCGCGGGACCCAATCGATGCTGCTCCATGGCTGGCTGTCGTCATACCACACTGTCAAGAAAATGGCGGAGGAGGAGGGATTCGAACCCTCGAAGCAGGATTAGCCCACCAACACGCTTTCCAGGCGTGCGCCTTAAACCGCTCGGCCACCCCTCCAGGTTAAATCTATCGTGGCGGAGAGGGTGGGATTCGAACCCACGAGACGGAGTTGAACCGCCTACCCGATTTCGAGTCGGGCTCCTTCGACCAACTCAGACACCTCTCCACACTTATTCGGTTGTCACACACTCAAGAGCGCCGCCGGTCCCGGAAAAATTTCCGCAACAGCTTCCGCGCCTCTTCTTGATATACTCCTTCAAGCACTTCTGGCCGGTGGTTGAGGCGCTCATCCGCCAGTACGCCATATAGACTGAACACAGCTCCCGCCTTAGGGTCCCTGGCGCCAAACACCACCCGGTCCACCCGGCTCAGAATCACCGCGCCTGCACACATTATACAGGGCTCTAGCGTCACGAGCAATGTTGTCCCCGTAAGCCGCCACCGGCCGAGCTTCTGCGCGCCGTCCCGAATCACCAGCATTTCCGCATGGGCCGTCGGGTCCTGATCGCCTTCGCGCCGATTGTGATCTTTTGCGACAACAGTGCCATCTTCGCGAATTAATACCGCTCCAACCGGAACTTCTCCGGATTGAGCGGCGCGTTCGGCTTCCTGCAAGGCCAGCTCCATAAAAGGTTCATAATATATCGTAGAAAAATCCCCAATTTTGGTGCGCCCGGGAGGACTCGAACCACCGACACAAGGTTTAGGAAACCTCTGCTCTATCCCCTGAGCTACGGGCGCAAATACTTGCCCTTTCACAGCAACAATTTATTCTATCCGTTGGCGACCATTCTGTCAAGAAGAAGAAAAATCCCGAGCTTCTCGCCCTCTTCTGTCTGTGGCACTGCGCCAATCTCCGGTCTGTTGCGCAAGCAGCCGGGCAATGGCCAGACGGAAAGCGCAGGCGTTTTGGTCTCTTGCTTTAATATCCAAAATTTGGTAGTATCGCAGAGTTGGGACGCACGGAAACGGATTGAGGCCGTGCCGCGGAATTGGTTGAGGG
>DAHWJO010000054.1:0-19816 GCA_027344105.1 Sulfobacillus sp. | reverse complement strand
GCTGCTTAAAGTTCTCGACATTCCCGCCATGAGTCGGCTGGCTCATGACGCAGGTGCACAGATGATTGTGGATAACACATTTGCGACTCCAGTCATGTGTCGCCCTGCCGGGTGGGGCGCGGACCTGGTTGTGCACAGTGCGACCAAGTATCTGGGAGGACACGGTGATGCCATGGGCGGGGTTGTTCTCGGACGCCATGAGCATCAAGACCGGCTGCACCAGTACCTAAAGCTTAGAGGAGCGGTTCTTGGGCCCTTTGAGGCATGGCTGATTCACCGGGGGCTTCGGACGTTGGGGGTCCGCTTTGAGCGTCAGAGCGCCAATGCCAAGCGCGTGGCCAAGATGCTGTATGACTCGGGGCTCTTTGCCCATGTGTATTATCCTTTGCTGGAAGACCACCCGACGTACACCACGGCGCGGAAGGTGCTGGGGGATACCTTGGGGGGAGCTGTGGTGACCCTGGACCTCAAGGGAGGGAAAAACGAGGTTTTCCGCTTTATCGACCATTTGGAATTGGTCGCCTCGGCCACCACGGTGGGCGATATCTATTCGCTGTGCCTATATCCGCTCATTGCCTCCCACCGCAATCAAACTCGGGAAGAAAGGGCCAAGATGGGCATTTCGGATGCCACAGTCCGAATATCTGTGGGCTTGGAAGATCCAGAAGACATCGCATTGGATATTATCAAAGCCGCGACGGCTTAGTGCAGACAAAAAAACAGGAAGGGGGGACGCCCTTCCTGTCTTTCAGTCGATCTCGATGAAAATATCCCGGCCCTCCCGCTTAACTGGGAAGGTCCGGATGGGCGCATAGGCAGGGAAATGCCGGGCCTCGCCTGTACGGACGTCAAACTGGCCTCCGTGGCGCGGGCAGTGAATCGTGTAGCCCTCCAAATCACCCTCGACCAGCGAGGCCTCTGCGTGGGAACACAGGTCGTCCGTCGCGAAATATTCTCCGTTGATCCAGTACAGCGCAATATCATCATCTTCCATCGCGACCAGGAAAGGCTGGCGGGGAAGAATTTCTTCCACAGAAGCGACGCGTACCCACTTGCCCACCTAGCCAATAGCCCCTTCCATCTCGAACTTGATGAGGCGGTTCATTTCGACCGCAAACTCCATCGGCAATTCTCTGGTAAATGGTTCAATGAACCCGAGGATGATGAGCCGCGTGGCTTCCTCTTCCGTAAGGCCCCGAGCGGTTAGATAAAACAGCTGTTCCTCGCTGACTTTGGTCACGGTGGCTTCATGTTCCATCTCGGCCTGGCTGGTTTCGACTTCAGTGTAGGGAACGGTGTCATTGACTGATTCGTTGTCCATCAGCAGCGTGTCGCACTTCACGTTGGACTTGGCGCCGATCGCACTTTTGTCAAAGTGCACCAGACCGCGGTAAGTTGTTTTGCCGCCATGCTGGCTAATAGACTTGGAGACAATAGTGGACGTGGTATTGGGAGCCATATGCACCATTTTGGCGCCCGTGTCCTGGTGCTGATTGTGCCCGGCGACCGCGATGGACAGCACGCTGCCCCGGGCGCCCTCGCCCATCAGATACACAGAAGGATACTTCATGGTAGCCTTGGAGCCAATGTTGCCATCGACCCACTCCATGGTCGCATTCTTATATGCCACCGCCCGCTTGGTGACCAGGTTATAAACGTTCGAGGCCCAGTTCTGCACGGTCGTGTAGCGCATGCGCGCGCCTTCCTTGACCAGGATTTCCACCACAGCCGAATGCAGCGACTCCGAGTTGTAGCTGGGAGCTGTGCACCCTTCAACATAGTGGCCGAAGGAGTTGTCTTCGGCAATAATCAAGGTCCGCTCAAACTGTCCCATGTTTTCGGAGTTTATCCGGAAATAGGCTTGCAGGGGGATATCGCAACTAACCCCCTTGGGAATATAGACGAAGGAGCCGCCCGACCAGACCGCAGAGTTTAAGGCGGCAAATTTGTTGTCCTCGGGCGGCACCACGGTCCCGAAGTATTCACGGAAGAGTTCCGGGTATTCCCGCAGGGCTGAGTCAGTGTCCGTAAAGATGATGCCCTTGTCCTGCAAGTCCTTGTGAATGCTGTGATAGACCACTTCCGATTCATACTGGGCCGAGACGCCAGCTAGAAACTTCTTTTCTGCTTCGGGAATCCCCAAACGCTCGAAGGTGTCTTTGATCGCTTTCGGTACATCTTCCCACGTTCGCCCTTGGTTTTCGGACGGCCGCACGTAGTAGACAATTTTTTCAAAATCCAGTTGGCTGAGGTCGGCACCCCAGTGCTGCATGGACTTCTTGTAAAACACGTCGAGGGAATGCAGGCGGAAGTCCAACATCCACTTGGGCTCCTTCTTGATGCGGGAGATCTCTTCAACAGTCTCTCTGCGCAATCCCTGGGCGAATTTGAGAACGCTGACATCCCCATCATTGAAGCCATACTGGTATTCTTCGTTCACCATTGTTGGTTTGCTGGCCACTATAATCCCTCCTTAGATAATGAGTTGCTGTTGTTGCTCGCTTACGGTGATCCCTGGGGTTCAGCGAAAGCCTTTTCTAAAGCATTGTGTGCTAATGTGGCGCATTTAACGCGGCTCGGGAATTGGGACACTCCGTGGAGAGATTCCAGATCCCCTAGGGCCACCGATGAGGTTCCCCCTGTGACAAACAGCTTGAAATTTTTAGCAAGGTCCAGAGCCTCGCTAACCGGACGCCCGATGACCGCTTCCATCAACATTGAGGCCGAAGCCATGCTGATCGAACAGCCTTGCCCGCTGAAACGAATGTCCTCAATGACGCCGTCGCGAACGAGAAGTTCGAGCTGAATTTGGTCTCCGCAAGTCGGGTTGAGCATCCCGACCACTTGGGTCGGATGCGCCAGATGGCCAAAATATCGCGGCGCCTGGTTATGATCCAGAATGGTTTCCCGGTACATATCATCCAAGTTCATCGTCTGAAATACCTCTTTGTCTCCTCAGTGGCCTCTACGAGAGCGTCAATGTCGCGCTCGCTGTTATAGAGGTAAAAGCTGGCTCGAGCCGTGGCGCCCACATCCAGCCAGTGCATCAGCGGCTGGGCGCAATGATGTCCGGCCCGGATAGCCACGCCCCGCGAATCAAACACCTGGGCCACATCATGAGGGTGGATTCCGACTACGTTAAAAGCTACTACACTGGTCCGGGGAGACGGCGGTCCGTAAACATTTACCCCGCTGACATGGGCCAGACGCCGGTACGCTTCCTCGGCCATCTGCTTGCTGTGCTGCTCGATCCGGTGCATGCCGACGGTATTGAGGTAATCTACGGCGACCCCCAATCCAATGGCGCCGGCAATGTGCGGGGTGCCGCCCTCGAATTTAGCGGGGAGTTCAGCCCATGTGGCGGAGTCCCGGTCTACGTACGCAATCATCTCTCCCCCAAACATGACGGGGTCGGCGGCATCCAACAGGCTGCTTTTGCCCCACAGCACGCCAATGCCTGTCGGGCCCAGCATTTTGTGGCCTGAGAAGGCTAGGAAATCAGCGTCCCAGGCTTGCACGTCGGTGGGTTGGTGGGGCACGGACTGGGCTCCGTCGACGACCATGATGGCGCCGGCTTGATGGGCCAGCCGGGCGACTTCACGAATGGGGTTGATGGTCCCCAGGACATTTGACACAGCGGACAGGGCGACGATGCGGGTCCGGTCCGACAACTGCCGCTGCACACTGCCCACCGTAACCGTGCCGTCCTCTTCCAGGTCCACGTAGCGCAGAAGGGCACCGGTGCGCTTGGCCAACTGCTGCCAGGGAATCAGATTGGAGTGGTGTTCCATGGGAGAGATGACAATTTCATCGCCTGCCTCCAGAAATTTGTCTCCCCAGGCCCTGGCCACCGTATTCAGGCTCTCAGTGGTGCCCCGGGTGAATATGACCTCTTCCGGGCCGCGGGCATTGATAAACTGGGCAATGTTGGCGCGGGCGCCCTCCATGGCGGTGGTGGCTTCCTCCGCCAGCGTGTGCGCGCTGCGCAGCACATTGGCATTCATGGTTTCGTAATAATGCGTTAGACTGTCAATAACGATCTGAGGCTTTTGTGACGTGGCCGCAGAATCCAGATAGACCAGCCGATGGCCATTGATAGGACGGTTGAAAATGGGAAAGTCTTCTGAAACGTCTACCAGAGCGCTTATCATTCCGCCAACTTCCCTTCAACAGACTCCCAGACAGAATTCCTTAAGATTTCCAAAGGAATGGCTTCAATAACCGGAGCTAAAAATCCGTGTACGAATAAACGGGTGGCCGCCGCCTCGGATAAGCCGCGGGCCATCAAATAGAATAAAGCGACTTGGTCTATGGGGCCAGTGCTTGCCGAGTGGGCGGCGTAGACATCATTCTCATTGATCAGCAGCGAAGGAACAGCGTCTGCCCGCGCAGCATCAGACAGCATCAGGGTTTGTTCTTTTTGGCGGCCATCCGACTGAATGGCTCCCGGCCTGATGTCTGTCACGCCCGTGAACGAGCTCCGGGCCCGGTCTGTCATGACGCCCTTAGCCACAATATTGCTGTTCGTGTGGGGAGCTGCATGAACGATCCGGGTATCAAAATCCTTCCGTTGCGAACGGCTCCCAAAAAACACCATAGTGTTTGTACTGTGCGCGCCCGGCTCCACGAGCTGGGTTTTATCGGTGGCAACCGTCAGACCGCCTCCAAATTCTCCAATACTCCAGTCCACGTTCGCATCGTGGCGAACCTCCGCTTGGCGCCGGATAAACACTTCCGTATTGGGCGAAAGGTTTTGCAAAGACCCATAGTGGATGTGGGCGCCCTCCTCTGCAAGTATTTCCACACCGCCCGTGAATAAAAGCTTCTCGTCTCCGGCGGAGGAAACATAGCGCTCGATCACCGTGACCCGGCTGTTGGGGCCGGCAAGAATCAGGGTGCGGGGCACGAATCGGCGGGCTCGCGTGCTGTCGGCGTAATGTAAAATGAGAATGGGCGACAAAACTTTGACATCAGCGGGGATGTAGATAAACGCCCCGCCATCCCACATCGCGGCATTCAGAGCCTCCGCGCGGTTGGCGGGCTCATCCATAATATGCCCCAATAAAGGCTCCACCAATTGTCGGTGCTCTGTGACTGCTGAAGCCAGGGGAGCCACGATCACGCCTTGGCGGGCGGCATCGTCCAGAAACGCCACTTCCTGCAACTCACCATTAGCAAAAGCGATATACGCAGGAGACTTCACCGTATCCAGCAACGATTGTGGAACACTGCTGGGTGACGTGGAGAAGCCCAGAGGGATAAGGTCTAGGTGGCGCCCCCGCAGGGGAGTCTTCTGGCGTTCAGGCCAGGCAAGATCTGCCGCCAAGTCCAGGTGGTGCTGGCGCATGTCCGTTACCCATTGCGGATCATTCTGCCGGAGGGCAATCACTTCCCGCAGGTCAGCGACCCATTTAACATCAGTGGATGTGCTCATTGGACCCTCCTCACTGCACCTGATCGAGCAATGCGGTGCGTACCCATTCGTATCCTCGGGACTCAAGCTCCTCCGCCAGGTGATAGTCTCCCGACTTCACAATCCGGCCATCGATCATAATGTGGACCACGTCAGGCTTGACATACGAGAGAATGCGCTGGTAGTGAGTGATTAGCAAAACGCCGAAGTTGGACCCCGCCAGGGAGTTGACCCCTTTCGCGACGACTTTGATCGCGTCAATATCCAAACCGGAATCGATTTCATCCAAAATGGCAATCCGCGGTTCCAGCATGAGCATTTGCAATATTTCATTGCGCTTCTTTTCCCCGCCGGAAAAACCTTCATTAAGGTAGCGGTTGGAGAATTTTGGATCCATTTCCATAAATTTCATGGTAGCATCCAGCTTATCCCGGAATTCCTTCAAGGGGATCTGCTGCCCCTCACCACGCCGTGCGTTGATGGCCGTGCGCAGAAAATTGGCGGTGGTGACCCCGGAAATTTCACTGGGGTACTGCATGGCCAGAAAAAGACCAGCCCGGGCCCGCACATCCGTTTTCATGGCAAGCACGTCCTGACCGTCTAGGAGAACCTCTCCCTGAGTGACGGTATAGTGGGGATGACCCATCAGCGTCTGGGCCAGCGAGGTTTTGCCAGTGCCGTTAGGACCCATGACGGCATGAATCTCTCCGCCTTTAACGGTCAAATTCACGCCGTTTAAGATAGGTTTGTGATCAATTTCCACGTGCAAATCTTTTATCTCCAAGATTGGTGTTGACATGGAACCCCTCCTGCCTTCAAACCGATTTCTGAGTAAATTACTCAGTATTCATATTTAGTGTATTCCACCGGTGGGAAAAGTCAACCGCTGAAATGTTGCGAGTTTCGGGTCAGCGTGGCAAAAGCGTCCGGAGGTACGCCGCGACGGAGCGTGAACTTAAAATTCTCGGACTGTTGGCAGGGGCTGAAGAGTCTAGATGATGCATAAGCCATGGTATACTAAAAGAAAATAGGGGAAAGGAGGATCATCGTGATTAAGATCTTGCAGCCTCGGCTGTTCCTTGCCTCTATTTTTGATTTGGACCTCGTTTCCCTGCGCGCGCATGGTGTGCGCGGGTTGATCATGGATCTGGACAATACCTTGGTAGGATGGAACCGCCCCGATATGAGCCAGGAACTGACCGCGTGGTTTCAGGCGGTCCGGGCCCATGGTTTCAAAATGTGCATAGTGTCCAACAATATGACAGAACGGGTGGAGCAATTTTCTAAAAAATCTGGGGTGATGTCCATTCCCAAGGCCGCGAAACCCCGGCGCCGTTCATTTTGGCTCGCAATGAAGCGGATGGGAACCAACCACCACAATACCGCGGTCATTGGGGATCAGGTGTTTACGGACATTCTCGGGGGGAACCGTCTGCAGCTGTACACGATATTGGTTCACCCCATAGACGCCCATGAATATTGGACGACCCGGATTGTGCGGCGGTTGGAAAAGCATTTTGTCAGAAGGCCCCGCCTTCCACAAAGTTTTTCACACTGAGACAATACTCGACAGATTCTTTGCCCCCTGTCCCCTTAGCATAGGACCTAGGGAAGGGGGCGCACTGTGCCGGAATATGTTGGGCTTTTAACGCACAATCAGGATCTTGACGAAATCGTGCGAAGATTGCTGGCTCCATGGAACATTTGCTGCGTAGATGATGTGAGCTGGTTTCCTGCCTTGGCGCAAGGGCCACTGCCCGGGCGCGCGATTGTTGACTGGTTTGAATGTGGCCGCAGAGAACGCCAGGTCTTGATGACGTGGGAGCGGCAGGGTCGGCTTGGTTTGATTGACATTTCAGGCGCCATGGTGCCGGCACCCTGCCGAACGGTGTTTGTACCGCCTTTTTCGTGGAAGAAGTTTGCGGCGGCTGTTTCCGCCGCAGATCGCGGCAGCGCTGTTTCAAGGAGAACCCGCGGACGGTAAGGGAAAACTTGGGTGGAGATGTGACGGTCGCGATGGAATTATTTGCAGTGTTTGGGCAACCTATACGCCATTCTCTCTCGCCGCTGATGCACAATCAGGCGTTTGTTGCGGAGGAGAAATCCGCCTTTTACCTGCCCGTGTCTTGCCCGCCTGAGCAGTTGTTGGCGAAACTGGCCGGGTTTCGCGAGCTTGGAGGACACGGGGCGAATCTGACACGTCCGCTCAAAGAACACATAGTGCCGCACCTTTCAAGCTACTCCCCGTGGGTGGAAAAAACGGGAGCAGCCAATACCATAGCGTGGCGGTCAGGCGGTTGGATAGGGGACAACACAGATGTGCAGGCGCTGGTCAGCATGCTTTCCCGGGCGTCCAGAGCATTTCAGGGCAACGCCTTGGTATTGGGCCAGGGAGGAGCGGCGCACGCATCGGTCGCTGGGTTGGAAGCCCTTGGCTACCGGGTGACCGTGATGGCCAGACGATCGCCGAAGCGGGTCTGGCATACCCCGTGGATGGATTGGGAACCGGAGTCCTTGCACTATCCTCCTTATGATATTGTCGTGAATGCGACGCCTTTAGGGCAACAGGGCGAAAGTCCCTGGCCTGTGGTTCCGCTCTTCCATCCGGAAACCACCGTGGTGGACTGGGTCTACCGTCCCAATGTTACCCTTCTTATTCAGCAAGCCGCCCAGTCGGGCGCCCGCAGTATTGACGGTCTGTCCTTGCTGGTAAGGCAGGCGGCTCTTTCCTGGTCTTTGTGGTTCGGCCACGAGGGCCCGGAAGAGGTTATGAGGGACGCGGTCAAGGAATATCATGATAAGTAATGCGGCGGCGGCACTGGCCTGTGCGGTTGTCCTTTCCGTCGCGGCACCGTGGTGGGGAAGCGCCGAACTGGCAGGGAGGCGGCACCGAGTAGCAGTCGGCGCTGCCATTTTTTCGTTGGGTGTGACAGCCCGCTTTCTGGACCCGCACTGGCTGTGGACTTATTCGGTGCTGGCTGGGTTATGGACAGTAGTGGCCTATGTGGATTGGCGGGAGAAGATTATTCCCAACCGCCTGGTGCTCTTGACGGTGCTGTGGGGGCTGGCGGTGACGCCGTGGACGCTGCCGGGCTTCGTGGCGGACCTGGCGACGGGGATGGGATTGTTTCTCTTTTACTTGCTGGTGAACCTCTTAACCCGAGGGGGTTTGGGTATGGGTGACGTTAAATTCAGCGGCGCTCAGGGATTTGTCCTCGGCTGGCCTCAAGGACTGCTGGCATCGGCCATGGGTGTCTGGGCGGCAGGCATTTACTCCGTGGTGCTGTTGCTGGCGTTTCACCAGGGAAGGCGCCACGCGATTGCACTGGGGCCGTTTTTGGTGCTGGGAGGTCTATTGGGAATGATGGGGATTGTGCATTAGGAATGCGGCTTCGGGTAGCTCCTTAAAAACGAGAGGATGGGTAGGAATTCATGGCGCGATGGCAGTGGATGACGGCGGGAGAATCGCATGGTCCCGGTCTTGTAGGAATTGTTGACGGGGTTCCGGCGCTGGTGCCAATGACTACCGCCTTGATTAACGCGGACCTGTCCCGGCGCCAGAAAGGATATGGCCGGGGAGGGCGAATGGCGATTGAGAAAGACCAGGTGGAGATCTTTGGAGGCGTGCGCCATGGGATGACGCTGGGAAGTCCCGTTGCTTTGCTGGTCAAGAATCGGGACTTTGCCAATTGGGCTGAATCCATGTCTCCAGAAGAGGGGACGCCAGACCGGGTCGTGACACGCCCCCGCCCGGGGCATGCGGATTTGGTCGGCGGAGTGAAATATCAGCACCGGGATTTGCGCAATGTGCTGGAAAGAGCATCCGCCCGGGAGACCACGATGCGCGTAGCCCTGGGGGCTGTAGCGCGAGGATTTCTCCGGGAGCTCGGCATCGAAGTCCGGGGTCACGTGACCAGCATCGGCGACATTCATGTGCCGGCCCAAGACTACACTCTTGCCGAGATCGAGGGAACGGAAAATTCTCCGGTGCGGGTAGTCGATAAAGACAGCGAAGAGGCAATGCAGAGGGCTATTGACCGCTCCAAGGAAGCGGGCGACACCCTCGGCGGCACCTTTGAGGTCAAGGCTTTCGGCCTGCCAGTCGGATTGGGCAGCTATGTCCAGTGGCACCGTCGCATTGAAGGGGCTCTAGCGCAGGCTTTGCTTAGCATCCCCGCTATGAAGGCGGTGGAAGTCGGTGCGGGGTTTTCCCAAGCGGATGTTCCCGGCTCCGCAGTGCATGATGCTATTTGGTGGGAAAAAGGCCAAGGGTTTACGCGTTTGAGCAACCGGGCTGGGGGCATTGAGGGAGGAATCACCACGGGAATGCCCCTGGTTGTGCGCGTCGCCATGAAGCCGCTCTCCACCCTGTTGGCGCCGTTGGGATCTTTTGATATCGAAAGTAAAGAGCCCTTTCTTGCACAGGTGGAGCGGTCTGATGTGACTGCGGTTCCTGCCGCCGTGGTTGTCGGCGAAGCGATGGTCATGCATGTTCTCGCCGATGCTCTCTTGGAAAAATTCGGTGGCGACAGTCTACCCGAAATTCTGGAGCGGGTGCATCGATGGGGAGCGTATGGGCGTGAATACTAAGCGCCACATTCTCCTGGCGGGGATGATGGGTAGCGGGAAATCGACTGTAGGTCCCCGTCTGGCACTGGATTTGGGCTGGGAGTTCCACGATTTGGACGATCAAATCGAGAGGACTCTAGGGAAATCAGTGGCAGATGTTTTTGCTGACGAAGGCGAAGGATTTTTTCGGGCGGCCGAATCGGAATGTCTGGGCGAACTGCTAAAAAATACTGCTCCAGCCGTGATTGCTCTGGGAGGTGGGACCTTGCTGGATGAGAGCAGCCGGAAAAAGGCCGCAGCGCACTGGGTCGTGTGGTTGGATTTGGCTCCGGAAGAATTGTGGCGGCGCGTGCAGAAGACCCAAAGGCCATTGGCGCAGCAGGACTTTGAGGCATTTCGGGCTCTTTACGCGGCCAGACGGCCTGTGTACCGGGAAACGAAAACGTTCTACCTGCGTTGCGACCACCTGGATCCGGAACAAATTGTGAGCCGCATCATCCCATTGGTGAAGGGGGACACTGCGCAGTGAACTACGAAATTGCCATTGAAAGCCACAGTGACAACGTGTCGCACGTTATTATTGGGGACCACACCCTCCCCGCCTGGCCGTGGGCGTCGTGGGTCCGTCCGGGCAGTCCCGTCGTGGTGGTGGCCGACGAGCGCATTCGGGGACGGGCTGACGCGATATTGCAGGGGCTCGAGGCGGCAGGTTTTGAGGCGGTCCTCTGGCTCGTATCCATTCCTGAGCAGGATAAGACGCTGCAGACAGTGGAGTCGCTCTATCACAGTCTGGGGGAGCACCGCGTAACCCGGGATACCACCGTGGTGGCTGTTGGAGGCGGGGTGCTCACGGATTTGGTAGGGTATGCGGCCGCCACCTATCTGCGCGGACTGCACTGGATTGCGGTGCCCTCCACACTTTTGGCGCAAGTGGATGCAGCGATTGGAGGAAAGGTTGCCGTCAATACGTCATTTGGCAAAAACCTTGTCGGCGCGTTTCATCTGCCCGACGTCGTCGCCATTGACACAGACCTTCTCTCGACTCTTCCGGCTCGCGAATGGCAGGCGGGAGTGGGGGAAGTGCTGAAGTCCGCGCTCATCGCGGGGCCTCCCCTGTCCGGACACTTGGTCGGCAGACTGGCGCGCCTTGGGGCCATGGACAGCTGGTGGGCAGCCGTGATCGGCGAGACTGCCGCGCTGAAAGCGCGGATCGTCAGCGAGGATTTGTATGAAAATGGCACGCGCATGTTTCTCAATTTTGGACATACGGCGGCGCATGCGCTGGAGAATTACCTGGGCTACGGCACCTTAACCCACGGCGAGGCGGTGGGGCTCGGCACACTGGTCGCATTGAAGCTCTCGGAAGAAATTCTGGGCATGCCGCGACTTGTGGAACTGCAAGCGCGGGACTGGATGGCACAGTGGGAACTGCCCACACGGGCTCCGCAATTTGACTCCGCTGCTCTTGTCGGGATTATGCGGCAGGACAAAAAGGCCCGGGCTTTTGGCCTGCAGTGGGTGCTGCTTTCAGATTTGGGCCAGCCGCAGGTCGTGCGGGGGGTGCCTGACGCACTCGTCGTGGAAGCTCTCCAAGTGATTCAAGAGTGACAGGGTGGAACACGTTGCGGCTGCGGCAGGAGCGGGCAGTTTTAGTGATTGCGATGGCGGGCATCTCACGGTATCATCAAAATCGTTAGGCAGACATTTTTTAGGCAAACAGACGCAAACACAGGTAAAGAGGGGACGTTGTTGAAAGAGACGCCATTAACGGCTTGGCACCGGCAGCACGGAGCCAAAATGATGGAATTCGGGGGATATGACATGCCGGTGGAGTACTCCGGCATTCTCCAAGAGCATGAGGCGGTGAGGACCCGGGCCGGAATGTTTGATGTGTCCCATATGGCCGAGTTTGTGGTGGAAGGCGCGGACGCCAGCGCCTTCTTGGACTATTTGGTGACCAATGTGCCTTCCAAGTTGGATGACGGACAGGCGCTGTACACTCCAATGTGCTATCCCACAGGCGGCACAGTAGATGACCTGCTGATTTACCGCCAGGGCCCCCAGCGTTTTATGATGGTGGTCAATGCGGCCAATTACGCCAAAGACTGGGAATGGGTCAATGCCCATGCTGGCGGCTTCAAAAATCTTCATGTGACCGATATCGCCGAGCAGACAGCTTTAATTGCCGTACAGGGCCCTCTCGCGCTGCAGAAGCTGCAGCCGCTGTCCGCTGTGCCCCTGGCGGGCATTGAATATTACCATGCCGTCTTTGACGCCGATATAGCAGGGACTGCGGCCCATATTTCGCGCACGGGATACACCGGCGAAGACGGGCTGGAACTGTATGTAGCGGCTGACCATGCCTTGAAGTTGTGGGAGCGGCTGGCAGAGCTCGGAGTAGAACCCGTGGGACTGGGGGCGCGGGACACGCTGCGCCTGGAAGCGAGACTCCCTCTGTACGGCCACGAACTTGACCAAGGTATTTCCCCGCTGGAAGCAGGCCTGGGAATGTTTGTGAAGTTTGAAGGCCACGGCGACTTTATTGGCAGAGATGCCCTGGCGGCCCAAAAGGCGGCCGGGTTGACACGCAAGGTCATTGGGCTGGAAGTCAGTGGCGGCATAGCTCGGGCCGGATATGATGTGGCTCTTGGCGATGGGGAATCGGCTGGGTATGTCACGTCGGGCAGCTATTCCCCGACATTGAAAAAGCCTATTGCCCTGGCTCTGGTTTCTCAGCCGCAGGCCAAAATTGGCCAGGAATTTTTTGTTTCAATCCGGAATCACCAGGTGCGAGCTGTCTGCGTGAAAACCCCGTTCTACCGCCGGCCGCCAGCTTGAGGAGTTCTTGTGTCAGAAAATACCCGCATATTTCGAGGAGGATGAGGGATGAACATTCCCGAAGGGCTCAAATATACCCGCGATCATGAATGGATGGATTCTAAAGGGACCGTAGGTGTTACGGATTATGCCCAGGAAGCATTGGGCGATGTCGTGTTTGTCGAACTGCCTGCTGTTGGCCGGATACTGAAGTCAGGAGAAGCCTTTGGGGTGGTGGAGTCGGTGAAGTCGGTTTCGGACTTGTACAGTCCGGCTGACGGCGTGGTGACTGCTGTCAACGACGCATTGGTGGGAAATCCCGAGCTGATTAATCAGGACCCCTATGAGCAGGGATGGATTATTCGCATGGAAACTACTGGGGCGACAGAAGAATTGCTGGATTCCACCGCTTACCAACACCAGATTGAAGGAGAATAAACTCATTGCGCTATATTCCCCACACGGATGCTGACAGGCAGGCCATGCTTGAGGCGCTGAATATCGACAGTGTTGATGCGCTGTTTTCCGACATTCCGGAGGCCGCCCGGCTCCACAGGCCATTGCGCCTGTTTGAACCGCTTTCGGAAATGGAGTTGCAGCAAGAATTTTTCGGGCTTGCCGCAAAGAACCTGAGCGTCGACCAGGCTGTATCTTTTTTGGGCGGAGGATTTTATGACCGGTTCATTCCGGCGGCCATAGCCCAGTTGGTCGAGCGGGGAGAGTTTCTCACCGCGTACACACCGTACCAGCCGGAGCTGTCCCAAGGCACACTGGCTGCCATTTTCGAATTTCAGACCATGATCGCGGGGCTGAGCGGCATGTACGCCGCCCAGGCTTCCATGTATGATGGGGCCTCCGCTGTTGGAGAGGCGGCTTTTCTGGCTCTGGCCCACACGCGGCGGCCGGTGATTGTCATGTCCAGCACCCTCTTGCCGGACAGTCAGCAAGTGGTCCGCACTTACGTTAGTGCACGTCACGGTGAAGTGCTCACCGTCAGTTCCGTGCAGGAGCTGGAGCAGGTATTGGCGTCACGGCCGGTGGCCGGGGTGATCTGGCAGTACCCTGATGTCTGGGGTCATGTCCAGTCTCTGCCCCGGGCTGTGGAACTGGCTCACCAATATGGCGCTCTCGCCGTGGTCTCATCGGATCCCGTAGCCCTTGCGCTGCTCCGGCCGCCAGGCGAATTTGGGGCGGATGTGGTGGTCGGAGAAGGGCAGCCCCTCGGAAACCATCTCAATTATGGGGGACCGGCGTTTGGGTATTTTGCCGTCACGGAAGCTTTGGTCCGCAAGATGCCGGGGCGTTTGGTGGGCCAGACATTGGATCACCAGGGACGCCGCGGGTTTGTTTTGACGCTGCAGGCCCGGGAACAGCACATCCGCAGGGAGAAGGCCACATCCAATATCTGTTCCAACCATTCGCTCAATGCCCTGCAAGCCACGATTTATATGGCGCTGCTAGGGCCGTCGGGACTGCGCGAAGTGGCATCGCTGAGCGTGAACAAGGCGCATTATCTGGCGGGCCAGTTGGAGGAAGCTGGGCTGTCCCGTATGGGCTCTGAAGAGCCTTTTCTTTACGAGTTCGCGGTCAAGGTGCCAGGGTCCGTTGCCCAGTTGAATCAGCATCTCCTCTCCAAGGGAATTCTGGGCGGGTACGATATGGGCCGGTGGTCAGATCAGTGGGAGGGATACTGGCAATTGGCGGTCACAGAAAAGCGCACAAAGGGCGAGATGGATATGCTGGTAAACGAGGTGAAGCGATGGATGTCCCGGTAATTTTCGAAAAGTCGGTGCCAGGGCGGCGTGGCATCCGCCTGCCGGCGGCGGATGTTCCGGAGGTGCCACTGGAAGAGATGTTGGGCCGAGATTTTGTCCGCACCTCCAAACTGAATCTCCCTGAAGTCTCGGAGATGGACGCGGTCAGGCACTATACCCGGCTGTCCACCCTCAATTACGGCCTGGACACGGGATTTTACCCTTTAGGGTCCTGCACGATGAAATATAATCCCAAAGTCAATGAGGCCATTGCAGCATTGCCGGGATTTGCAGACATTCATCCTCTGCAGCCTGATTCTACGGTTCAGGGAATGTTGCAGGTGATGAAGGAATTGGAAGATGCTCTGGCCGAGATTTCAGGAATGGATGCAGTGACCCTGCAACCCGCCGCCGGGGCCCATGGGGAGCTTACCGGAATTTTGATTATCCGAGCCTACCTGCTGGCTCAGGGACAGCACCGCACGACAGTGCTGGTGCCGGACTCCGCGCATGGAACCAATCCTGCCACAGCGGCCATGGCTGGGTTTCAGGTCAAAATTGTGCCGTCCAACAACCGCGGTGACGTCGACGTCGACAAGCTGCGCCAAATGGTCAATGAGGAAACGGCCGGGCTGATGCTGACGAATCCCAACACATTGGGCCTCTTTGAGGAAGATATTCTGGAAATCGCGGACATTGTGCATAAAGCCGGAGGCCTGTTGTATTATGACGGAGCCAATGCCAATGCGATCATGGGGAAAGTTCGCCCAGGCGATATGGGGTTTGATGTCGTGCATCTCAATCTCCACAAAACCTTCTCCACGCCCCATGGGGGCGGAGGGCCGGGATCCGGGCCGGTCGGCGTGAAGAGCCGTCTCGAGCCGTTTTTGCCCGTGCCGCGCATTGTTGGGTCTCCAGACCACTACCAGTGGACCTATGACCGGCCGCAGTCTATCGGCAAAGTGCGGTCATTTTACGGCAATCCCGGGATCCTGGTAAGGGCGTACGCCTACCTCAAGAGCCATGGCGGCGCGGGGCTCAAAGAGGTCTCCGAGACTGCTGTCCTGAACGCCAACTACCTTCTGCACCTGCTCAGAGACATCTACGAAACTCCTTTTGACAGACCGGTCAAACATGAATTCGTGCTGTCCTTGAAGGATCAGAAGAAGCGTGGGGCCAAGGCTCTCGACGTGGCCAAGCGCCTCATTGATTACGGGGTTTACCCGCCCACGGTCTATTTCCCTCTCGTGGTTGAAGAGGCCATGATGGTAGAGCCGACGGAGACCGAGAGCAAAGAGACGCTGGACATGTTCGCGAAAGCTATGAGAGAGATTAATGGGGAAATTGATGCGTCGCCGGATGTCTTGCACGAAGCCCCGCACCACACCGTGATGGGGCGTCTTGATGAGACACTGGCGGCCCGGCACCCAGTTCTGACATATTGTCAGGAAGATTCCCGTGCACAAACCGGGCAGGAGGGGCATATATGAGACAAGATTTGCAGGCTCTGGCACAGACCGATCCGGCTGTATACCAAGCCATCATCGACGAAGAGCAGCGCCAGTCCAGCCACTTGGAATTGATTGCGTCGGAAAACTGGACCTCAAAGGCCGTGCGTGAAGCAGTCGGCTCGGTCATGACAGACAAATACGCTGAAGGATATCCAGGCCACCGCTACTACGGCGGCTGCGAATATGTTGACGTGGTGGAGCGCCTGGCTCAAGAACGCGTGAAGCAGCTCTTTTCCGCTGAATATGCCAATGTGCAGCCGCACGCTGGCGCGCCTGCCAATTTGGCTGTCTACCTGACGGCCATCAAGCCGGGAGACCGGCTGCTGGGAATGAATCTGACCCATGGCGGCCATTTAACCCATGGCAGTCCGGTCAATTTCTCCGGACAGCTTTATCAGGTGAAAAGTTACGGGGTAGACCCGGACACGGAACGCTTGAATATGGACCAGGTCCGGCAGATCGCCAAAGAGTTTCAGCCGCACATCATTGTGGCGGGCGCTTCCGCTTACCCGCGCATTCTCGACTTTGCGGCTTTCCATGACATTGCCCAGGAAGTCGGCGCCTTGTTAATGGTGGATATGGCCCATATTGCCGGGCTGGTGGCGGCAGGGCTGCATCCCAACCCCGTAGGCTTTGCTGATTTTGTGACGTCCACCACGCACAAGACCCTGCGGGGACCGCGCGGGGGCTTTATCCTCACCACCCCGACGTGGGGCAAGAAAATTGATAAAACCATATTCCCAGGGATTCAGGGGGGGCCGCTGATGAATCTGATTGCTGGCAAGGCCGTGGCATTCGGTGAAGCGCTCACTCCCTCATTTCGGCAGTATCAGACGCGCGTGGTGGACAACGCCCGCCGCCTGGCCGAACAGCTGACGGCTCATGGGCTGCGTCTGGTGTCCGGAGGCACCGATAATCATCTGATGCTGGTGGACACTAAACACAGCGGCATTACGGGGATGGAGGCGCAAAACCGCCTGGCGCAGGCCGGCATCACGGTCAACAAGAATACCATTCCCTTTGAAACCGAGAAACCTACAGTGACATCGGGAATTCGCATTGGCACTCCCCAAGTCACGACACGGGGATTTGGACCTGAACAAATTGATGAGCTGGCGGCGGTGATTGCTGCCGTAGTGACGGCGCCTCATGACTTTGACTTCACGCCTTTGAGGCGGCGCGTCGAACAGATGGCTTACGACTTCCCGCTGCCGGGTCTTGGCGGGCCGTCAATGAGCGGGGCCTGAAGTCCTGAGTCGGCATGACCAGGCATTTGGCAGTAAAATCCGTATGGGTGGCCACGAATGATATCCGTGAACAACCGCCGCAGGAAAGAAAGGAGGAGCGGGAGAGGTGCTATCTGCCCCGGACTGAAAACCGGGGCTTTCCGCGCAACTGGATGAAGATTGCCATCGTCAATGGCCCCAATCTTGGAATTCTTGGCAGGCGCCAACCCCAGATTTATGGAAATCGCACATGGGCAGATGTTTTTGCCGATCTGCAGCAACAGTTTCCCGGGTGCGAGCTGACGGACTTTCAGTCCAACCACGAGGGTGCGGTGATTGATTTCATTGAGGCGCTGGCTGAGGACGGGACGCGCGGGTTGGTAATCAATCCGGGCGCGTGGACTCACCAGAGCTACGCTTTGAGAGATGCCATGGCTGCCCTTTTGATGCCAGTGGTTGAGGTGCATATCAGCAATATTTATGCCCGTGAGGACTTTCGGGCGCATTCGCTCACAGCGCCGGCGGCCACTGGCCAGATTTCTGGATTGGGAGTGGATGGGTACCGTCTGGCCGTGTCCTTTATTTGCGGATCCTAGGGGAGAGGCCGCTCAGTGGGGCGGCTTCTGTCCTGTCAGAGGAGGAGAGTTAGTGGGAGACCGTTACCGGCAGCGCGTCCGCAACTTGCTGGCACTGCCTGAACAGGGAGTCGATGCGCACCTCATTGTGTCTTCGGAAAACCGGTTTTACCTGAGCGGGTTCAGCGGGTCTGCGGGGTGGCTCCTGGTCGGAGGCGGCGAGCGGTTTTTGCTGACGGATTCCCGTTACGCCGAGCAGGCAGGAACCGAGGCCTCGGATTATGACGTTGTGGTATCGCCAAGCCTCCCAGGCGGGGTGGTGAAAATAATCGCGGAGCAGGGCTGGAAGCGTGTGGCGATTGACTCCCCTCATGTGAGTGTGCAGGGCTTGGAGCAACTGCGCCAGGCGGGGCCATTGATCCAGTGGGTGCCGCAGGCGGGGCGGGTCGAAACGCTGCGCCGGGTGAAAGATGAGGATGAGGTAGCCTGCATCCGGGGTGCTGCAAAGATAGCTGACAGAGCCCTACAGCAGGTCATGGAGATGATTCGCCCCGGTATTAGCGAAAAAGCCTTGGGGGTTGCCCTCGAGCACGCCATGCGCGAGGGCGGGGCTGAGGCGCTGTCCTTTCGCACGATCGTGGCCTCCGGCCCCCGCGGATCTCTTCCTCACGCGCAGCCATCCCCGCGCATTATGGAAGGCGGAGACCTGGTGACCATAGATTTTGGAGCGGTCTTCCGGGGTTACCATTCTGATGAAACCGTGACGGTCCCCGTATCAGCAGCGCACGCAAATAGGCAGCAGCGCCATATATATGATATTGTAAGGCAGGCGCAAAAAGCAGGGTTGGACATGGTCAAACCCGGGGTGAAGGCATCCGCAGTTGACGCAGCGGCTCGAGAAGTCATTGCCCGTGAAGGTTTTGGGGATCTTTTTGGACATGGCACCGGACATGGTGTGGGACTGGAAGTGCACGAGGATCCTTTCATAGGTCCCCGATATCAGCCAGATTTTGAACTGGAGCCGGGAATGGTGGTTACGGTTGAGCCAGGCATTTACCGGCCGGGGTCCATGGGAGTGAGACTCGAGGATACCGTTGTGGTGACCTCTGCGGGATATCAAAGATTGACGCGCTGGGACAAAGGGTGGCCAGCATCGTGACAACTATTAGGGAAGACGGGAGAGTGGTTGGCGGGTGATTTCTTCAAACGATTTTCGCAATGGCGTGACCATTGAAATTGACGGCGTACTCTATCAGGTCATTGATTTTCAGCATGTGAAACCGGGTAAGGGCTCGGCCTTTGTCCGCACCAAGCTCAAAAATATGCAGACGGGCGGCGTGGTTGACCGTACATTCAATGCCGGCGAGAGAGTGCCAGCTGCCAAAGTGGAGAAGCATGAGATGCAGTTTCTGTACAGCAGCGGGGACGAATACACTTTTATGGATACCGAGAGTTTTGAGCAAATGACCCTCAGTTCCCAAGACATTGGCGACGGCGTCAAATTTCTCAAGGAAAATATGATTTGCTACGTGGTGCTGTTCAAAGGCGCCAGCATCGGGGTGGAACTGCCCAACAGTGTGACGCTGCAAATTGTCGAGACAGAGCCGGGATTCAAAGGCGATACCGCAACGGGCGCGACTAAGCTCGCCAAACTCGAAACGGGGGCTGTCGTGAAAGTCCCGCTGTTTGTCGAACAGGGTGAGAGCATTAATGTGGATACGCGAACGGGACTCTATTTAGGACGCGCTTAGACGTCCTATCTTACCATCATAATACAAGCCCCGGCATAGTGCCGGGGCTTCTTCTGATGCGGGCGGTGGGGCAGGGATTTTGTGTGCTGGAATCAATACCAGGCATAGGCAGGGCGAGTTTTGCGGACGCCCGGACAGGCAGGACAAGCCGGGTGCCCCGGGGCACTATATCTTGCATGAGGTCCGCCAGCAGACTATCT
>DAHWJO010000053.1:0-20058 GCA_027344105.1 Sulfobacillus sp. | reverse complement strand
GGTGGAGAGTGGACCGTCCCGGGAGGAGAGTCGTGGGCCGTCCACAACCCGTCAAATGTGTCTGACATTGTGGGGACGGTTCACCTGTCGGGACCAGCGGAACTCCGCCAGGCGGGAGCGGCGGCGCAGCAGGCCCAGACTTTATGGGCTGCAATGAACCTGCCCCAGCGCGGCGAGCAGTTGCTCAAGATCGCGGCGCTGCTTGAACAGCAGGCGGCTGAAGTGGCGCGTCTGGCTAGTCTGGAAATGGGAAAGCCGGTTACCGAAATGACAGGCGAGGTGATGCGCGGCGTGCATCTTCTGCGGTACTATGCTGCGGAAGGAGTGCGCACGGTCGGTTCCGTCATTCCCAGCAGCCAAGCGCATACGCTGCAGTACACCAAGCGCATTCCGCTAGGGGTCGTTGGGGTCATCACGCCGTGGAATTTTCCTGTGGCCATCCCTGTGTGGAAAATTGCGCCGGCGCTGATTTGCGGCAACACGGTGATCTGGAAACCGGCGGAGATAGCGTCCCTGACAGCCACGCGCCTAGCCGAAATTTTTTGCACAGGCTGACCTGCCGGCGGGTGTTCTGAACATGGTCATCGGGAAAGGCGCGGAGATTGGCAGCTTGCTCGTGGAAGAAGGCCCACTTGACGGGATAAGTTTTACCGGATCCACGAAAACTGGCATGGGAGTCGCCGGTGCGGCGGCTAGGCGGAACATCAAGTATCAAGTGGAGATGGGGGGGAAGAATGCCGCGGTCATCCTGCAAGATGCGGACCTTGACCTCGCCATCCCTGCAGTGCTGAGTGGAGCATTCCGGTCAGCCGGTCAAAAGTGCACCGCAACCAGCCGCATTATCGTGGAGCAGCCCATCTATCTAGAGGTCGTGAGGGCCTTGCAAGACGCTGTCCCCCGCCTCTATTTAGGAGAGGCCACCGATGTGCAGGCCTATTTGGGCCCCGTAGCATCGGAGCCGCAGTACCAGAAAGTGATGTCCTACGTGCAAGTGGCGCGGCGGGCCGAAGTGCTCGCCGAAGGATCTTGGGAGCACGTGCGTCCGGACACGGGACATTACCTGGCACCCCTGATCGTCACTGGGGTGGAGGCTGCTTCCCCACTGGTCCAAGAGGAGATTTTCGGTCCTGTGGCCACGCTGCTGCCAGCGGCGAACTTTGATGAAGCGGTGGAGCTGTGCAATGACACGGTTTATGGGCTGAGCGCCTCAATTTTCACCAGGGACCTGCAAAAGGGACTCCGGTTTCTGGACCAAGGTGACGCTGGCATGCTCCGGGTCAATCAAGAAACGGCCGGGGTGGAATATCAGGCTCCCTTTGGCGGTGTCAAACATTCAAGCTCCCATTCCCGAGAACAAGGTGCAGCGGCGCTGGATTTCTACAGCCAGGTCAAAACCTGTGCCGTCTATTTTGGGTAAGGGCGCGTGCGCTCCGTGCTCAGAGCCTAGAAAGGGCAGCGCCACGCGCTGCCCTTTCTCACGGCATTTTTCGCAGAATGAATAATTGTTCCCCGTTCATTGTTGCCATCTTGTTTCCGGGCTGGTTGGTCGGGCTGTTTTCCTTGGGCATGCGCTTATTCGGAATAGTTCGCGTCACAGTGGTGACCGGGACCAAACCATAGCGTGCTCCCAATTCGATGATAATGCGGTCAGTGAGCAATTGGATTTTTTTTACCGTCCGGTTGCCCACAACCCAGCACTGGTAGCTGTCCGGCCGCATGACGCGGGCAATTTCGCCCAAGGTCCGGTCCAAGTCCTGATAAAAAGCCAGGACTTGGACCGCCCGCACAGCATCTCGGGAGGAAATTTGGTTGAGGGCCGCCTGCAGGGTTGGGGAAGGGGGAATGGCGGCGGGACCCTTTGCGGCCTGCCCGCCGAGGAGAGCTTGGTCCAGACGATTGGGCGCGGGGCTGGCGGCTGCGTCTTCCAGGTCGAGCCACTGGAGGGACAGCCGGGAAAATTGGCCGTAGGCCACCGTGGTTCGGCTGTCGCCATACGGTGGGGAAGTGACCATAACATCAAAATGATCCGCGGGCAGGGCGGAAAGGTCCATGGCATTGAAGGCATGGAGGGATACCGGAGGAAGGGGCTGGCGCCTCCACAGGCGCGCATTGCCCAATTGGTTGCGCGCCATGACCCGCCGGAACGCCGCGAGCACATCGGGGTTCCACTGGGCTAGCCGGGGCGCATCGAGACGATAGAGTTTAAATTCGGTATTCCGGCTATTGGAGACCCATCTCACAGTGTCCGAAAATGCTACCCAGAAAAATGGCTGGACCGGTGCGGGCACGACGGTGGCAATACTGCGCTTGAGCCGGCTGAGATCGGCAATAACCACGGGCTTAAACCAAAAGGTTAAATGGTCAAACGTTGGCCAGTCGGCCTCAGAGACAGTGAGAGCGCTGACATGGGACGCGACCGCATCCATCCAGTACTGCAGGACATCAGGATCCCATGCAGTCGTTTTGGTGAACGCCAGCAGCCGCGATAAGGGATTCAAGTCGGATCCGCTTACGGACAGTCCCGCCAAGAGGCCTTCTACGAGGCTGGTGCCGCTCCCCATAAAGGGGTCGAAGAGCGTGCCTATGCCCGGACGGTTTCGCTTAATAACTTGAATGAAGCTGCGGGCGATCTGGGGGATCATCATTGCAGGATAACTGTGGTAGCCGTGCGTCCACTCCTTGGTATCGGCTGAAACAAAATCCCAGTAGCCGGCCGGCATCTGCTGGACTGTGCGGCGAATCGCATCATCTGAAGAAAGAGGCAATGAAATAGCCAAGAAAGCACCCGTCCTTTCTGTCGTTGCTGTCTAGTTTATCATGAGTGGTGGGCGCGTGCGTTCCTGCGCTAGTGGGGAGAAAGCGTTCCTGTGGCGGTCGGGTGGCTATCGCAGTTCGAACACTCTGATAATCGCTCCAAAGGGCTTTGGCTGTCGTCGCGGCAACGGGATCTCGCCCGGATCACGAGGATGGCCACACGCAAGGGACTCCCGCCGCTGCCGGGAGATTTTCGGCAAAGAGAGTGAAGAATCATGCGCTGGGCTGCCCTATAAAATTTCGGCGGGGTGCTGTCTTAGCGCGGCTGAAGGTGTGAAGCGCAGGAATCCGCTGCGCATTGGATATTCAACAATGCGCAGCGGGGAGTTGGAGATTGACGTTTTGGCACTTGGTGCGGAATTGGGCAGCGCGGTCCGGTGGGGTTGCGTCTTGGGGCGCCCGCCGACCCGGGTGGCTCTGGCAATTCTGGCCAGATGAAGTGCACCATGCACCAGACTGGCTAGCGCTCAGTCCACATGTTGGGATAGATCAGCCCGGAAACCAGATTCATAGAATGCTGGTACCCATGCAGGGAATCACTGACCACATAGTCGCTCGCCGCATACGGCATCCAGATTACGGGGATATGGTGGGCGGCAAAGGCCTGGTAACGGTCAAGCCGGGATAATTCCTCGGCAGTGGATGTATAGGGGGCGTACGTTTTGCCGATCAGGGCATTCATCGTAGAGTTGCTGTAATCCTCTCCATTAAGCGCCGCGTCGGTCTTAAAAAGCGCGCCCCCGGTGGGATAGTAATCAGGGCTGTAGATCCAGCTTCCCAGCCCCAGCCAAATCATTGACCACTTGTTCGCAGGCAACGCAATCAAGCTGTCAAAAGGGGTTGAGACGAGATTAACCTGCACCCCTTCCTGCGCCCAGTCGCTCTTTAGCAGTTGCGCAATGTCTGTGACGGTCTGGCTTCCCGCATTATAGTTGAGGGTAAACGCCAAGGGCTTCCCATTCTTTGTCATGATGCCTCCCCGCTCCTGCCATCCGTGCGAGAGCAGAAGAGCCTTGCCCCGGGCAGGGCTGAAAGGGTAGACGGGCGTATTCAGCGCCGTGTCGTAATAGGGCGTTGCAGGCTTCTGTGGAATGGGCCCATCTTCCATGATCCCGTTGCCATGATAGAAGGCTTGAATAATAGCGGGCTGGTTGATGCCATAAGCCAACGCCTG
This sequence comes from Sulfobacillus sp., assembly GCA_027344105.1. Lineage (GTDB taxonomy): Bacteria > Bacillota > Sulfobacillia > Sulfobacillales > Sulfobacillaceae > Sulfobacillus. The sequence continues at coordinate 16,070 of DAHWJO010000053.1, read as the reverse complement.
GCGCACATACAACTGGTGGAACAAAAGCCCGGTGCCGTCCGGCGCAGTGGCTGATTCATTCGGTTGGAGATACGTCATGCCCCATACGTAACCGGGAATGACCTGATCGTGCGTTAACTCGCCGCGCGATTTCCACAGGCTCAAAGGCAGGTAACCTACGGTTAGGGCCCCGGTTTTCAGTGCGGAAAACTCACTGGCAGACGACGTTTCATATTGAAATACGACGGAGGATACGGAAGATAGCCGTCCCCCATAGTTCTTGTTGGCCACAAAACTCCAGGATTGGTTGGGTTGGACATGACCGAATTGGTAGGCGCCGTCCACGACTTTAAAGAGAGGACTGGTGGGACTGTTGGCCTGGGACTCGATGAATCGCAGTTCAGACACAAGGTTGTGGGGATGTTTGTTCCACACCGAGGCGGGTACAGGATTGATTTGGCCTAATCCGTTTAAGATTAGCCACTGTGGGTTCACCGCTGTGGTCAGACTCACACGCAGTGTCCGCGAATTGACCGCCGTTACCGATTTGAAGTCTGCCGGCACGCCCCCGCTGCCTTCTCCGCCATAGTTCCAGGGAAGATCTTTGGCATTGGTGCTGGCGGCTTTCATGATAGACCAGGTGAAGGCTACATCCCGGGCTGTCACTGGGTGGCCATTAGACCAGTGGTAGCGGGGATTCATGGTGAGCGTAAAGACGGTTGCTGATTTGTTCCAGGTGATGGACGAGACCAGGGAATGTTTGTAATCCACGGTATCTTGAGGCGTGACGTCCAGAAGGGGCTTGTACATCAGCGCATCAAGCTCAATATTGGTTGCGCTGAATGTGTTCGTAGAGAAGACCGGAAAAAACCAATTGGGGCTGGTTTCCACGGGAAGGGCAATGACAACGGGCGCAGAGGTCGCGGGCGATGCCGCTCCAGAGGGTGGAGAAGCTCCACACCCAGCCAGTGTCAACGTTCCCATTGAGGCAGCCAAAACTAAGAGCGACCGATTGTGTTTCATGAGTTCCTCCATATGTTGTGCCCAGAAGGTGCAGCGTGTCAGTGGATTTGCTAATTGTTGCACAACTTCCATGTGGAGTCTTCGGCGCTCTGCCCAAAAACACCGCGCATGTTTTGAGGGCCGGCGGACGGGAAATCAGGGGAACGGCTCAGGTTATCGTGCCGGAGGCGGCGGTAAGTCTACGGGTACCGTATGAGAGGATGAGGCAGTCCTGCCTTGGCAGGACTGCCTGTCCCATTAGGAACCAGCAGCGTTAAACAGGTTGATGAGGTCGCGTTTCATGATTTTCCCCGTGGGGTTTTTAGGCAGCGAATCGACAAAGTGAATGGTTTTGGGCACTTCGAAACGGGCCAAGCGGCGTTTGCACGCCTCTTGGATATTGTCAGCGGAGACGTTGGCATTGCGCGCAAGCACGACCGCTGCCACGACGGCTTCAATCCAATAGGGGTCCGGCACTCCAAAAACTGCGACTTCGGCGACACCAGGGACTGAGGCAATTGCTTCTTCGACTTTTTGAGAGGAGACATTTTCGCCTCCGCACTTGATAATGCCTTTCTTGCGGTCAACAAAATGCACCAATCCCTCGGAGTCCTTGTAAGCGATATCTCCCGTGTGATGCCATCCATTGCGAAAAGTCTCGGCGGTCCGCACGGGGTCCTCGAAATATCCGGACATGACCGCGGGAGAGCGCACGACAATTTCGCCCGGCTGGCCGGGAAGCACCTCATTGTCATCGCTGTCGACCAGGCGCAGTTCAACGGGAAGATGGGCAAGCCCGATGGGATCCGCCTCGCCGCTCCGGGTCCAGAATTCTTCCGGGGGCATGGACGCGCCCAGCGGTGTCAGTTCGGACTGTCCCCAGTAGGTGCTCCAGTCCACCTGCGGCAATCTCGCCTTCCATTCGTTTAACGGGGTGGAGGGGATATACTGAAATACCACACACCGTTTGAGCGATTGCAGTGACGCGGAGGCAAAGTTGGGCTGAGATAACAATCCAATGAACACTGTGGCGGGAAGGCAGACCCATGTCAACTGGTGCTGGTCACAAGCCTGCAAGAGCTCGCCGGGAACAATCCTGCGCATCAGAAAGCCCTCAGCGCCAGTGGTCAACGTGCCGAGAAGGATGTAGAGGCCTGCCACATGAAAGAGCGGGAGCGCCAGCATGACTTTCTGACGCCGGTCCATATCCAAATCCGCGAACATGCTGAGCAAGGCGGCATACCAGTTGGCGTGCGTATTCATCACGCCTTTAGGCGCAGACTCTGTACCGCTTGTAAACAGCAGCGTGCTTACCGCATCACTTGCTACGAGCGCTTCCACGTAATCTGTAGAGCCTTGGGCCACGGTCTGGTCCCAGCTCATCCAGCCAGGATGACGCGACTCCAAACTCACCCGCATTGTCTCCGATGGCCCCATCTGTTCTGCTGAAGCCCACAGGGCGTCATCGGCAAAGAGGGCCCGGGCCTGCACGCGCCGGACTGTGGCAGCAATGTCGAGTGGGGGCAGCATCGGGTTAATGGGACAGTACACCGCCCCTATACGGGCTGCCCCCATCCACAGAGCAGCCAGTCGCGGATGGTTCAGCGATAGGGCGGCGATCACGTCTCCCCCATGAATCCCTTGATCCTGCAGCCAGTGCGCCACCTGGTTGGCCCAGGCATCCAGCAGCTGGTAGGAAATCACGTCGCCTTCAAAGGCGATGGCGGGTCTGGAGGGATAGCGCAGGGCGCTGCGGTGAAGAGCGTCGCCGACATTGAATCGGCGGAGCAAATTGCCAAGCAGGGCATCTTGTGCGCCGTCTTCCAAAAATTGACCATGCATGGGGTCTATCCTCCTCAATATCAACGTGATTGGTCTTTGAGCAATTCGCGGGCGATGATCAAGCGGCGTATTTCATTGGTGCCAGCCCCAATGTCCAGCAATTTAGCGTCGCGGAAGAACCGCTCAACAGGAAAGTCCTTGGTGTATCCGTAGCCCCCGTGAATCTGCAGGGCCTGAGTGGTGGCGCGGTTGGCGGCTTCCGCGGCAAAGAGGAGGGCCGACGCCGCCATCCGGCTGACCCTCTCTCCTTTCTGGGCTTGTGCCAAAGTATGGTAAGTAAAGAGGCGCGCAGCATCCAGCTGCGTTGACATGTCGGCTAATTTTTCCCCAACCATTTCGAATTGGGCGATGGGTTGGCCAAACTGCTCCCGCTGCTGAGCATAGCGCAGCGACTGTTCCAGCATTTCTTCCATAATGCCGACGGCTGTCGCGGCATAGTAGGCCCGCTCCAAGTCTAGACCGCTCATGATGACCCCGGCCCCCCCGTTGAGGGGGCCGAGCAGATGGTCTCGGGGCACTCGAAGGTGGTCGAACACCAGTTCTCCAGTCGGTGAACCGCGCATGCCGAGTTTATCGAAGGATTGCGATGCGTGAAATCCGTCCCAATGCGTCTCCACCACAAACGCGCTGAGTCCGCGTGTGCCCAGAGCGGGGGCGGTCACCGCATAGACCACCAGCAGATCGGCGATGGGCCCATTGGTAATAAAGGTTTTCGTGCCGGTCAGAACATAGTCTGCGCCGTCAGGTTCGGCCCGGGTGCGAATGCTCATGGCGTCCGAGCCAGCGCCGGGCTCTGTCAGTGCCATCCCCCCGATCATGGTGCCCGATGCCAATTGAGGAAGATACTGGGCCCGCAGCAACGGGGAACCGTTTCTCAAAATGTTGTGCATGCATAAGTTGACATGCGCCCCCATAGACAGTGCGGTGGCGGGACTGACCCGCGTGACAGCCTGGGCAATTAAGGCTGCTGCAAGGTAATCGCCGCCTGTCCCGCCCAAAGATTCCTCAACGCCCACCCCGAGGAACCCGGCGTCAGCAAGGTGCCGCCATATTTCCGGGGGAAAGCGGTTCTCTCTCTCCATCTGCGCGACGCAGCCGCTGAGCTTCTCTCGCGCCAGACGCAAGGCGCCCTGGTAAATCGCCCGGTGTTCGCTATCCAGCACGGTCTCCATAACTTCCACACTCTCACATCCTATCGATTGACAAATTTGCGATGTAATTCTAACATGAGTTACAAATCAATGCTAGTCATTATAATGACCAATGGTCATATTAGGAGGGAGCCGAAGTGCCGTCCAAAGAACTTACGAAACCGCAGGAGCGTCAGGAAATTCGGCGTCAGCAGCGTTTGGCCCAGCTGTTGGTGGTGGCTTCGCAGCAGTTTGCCATCAAAGGGTACGAGGCGGCCACTTTGGACATGATTGCGCGCGAAATGGGATTAACGAAGACGGGCCTGTACAACTATGTGCACAGCAAGGAAGAAATAGCCGCCCTGATTTTGGAAGGCGCCATTACCCACCTATCGGAATCCTTAGTGGCCATTGAGGGAAAAACTGCAGACCCGCGTGAGATTTTGCATCAAATCATCGCGGAGCATGTGGAGAGTCTGGCTCACCATCCAGCGAGCCCCCTCTTGATAATGCATTTTGACCAGATTTTAGATCCGGAAACCTTTCCGGAACTGTATGCGCTGCGGCACCGCTATGAGATCCAGCTGCGGGATGTGATAGAGCGGGGAATACGGCAAGGGGCATTTGCCGTAGACGACCCTAAATTGGCTTCTCTGTTCTTGTTGGGGGCGGTGAATTGGATTGCACGGTGGTTCCCGGCAGGGCAGGATGACCCGGGACTCAGCGCGCGTTATGTCGGTCAGTGGTTTGCGCAGGTGATTGTCGGGGGGCTGCGGGCGCCCGACAGCAGCGCGGGACCGGGGGGAGTGGCACAGTGAGCACGGTACAGTACGAGGTGTCCGGTGCTTTGGCCCGAGTGCGGCTGGACCGTCCCGATAAGAACAATGCCCTGTCTGAAGAGATGATCGGGGAGTTGACGCGGATATTATCTGAAGCCGATAACAATCCCAACGTCGGGGCCATTGTCTTAAGCGCCGAAGGGAGGAATTTTTGTGCGGGCGGCGACCTGGATGACTTCCTGGCCGCAAGAGATCAGCCCTTGGAACAGGGCTACCAAGACATCGCCCCGAGCATGGCCTTATTCGCGTTAGGGTTTCAACTGCGCACTCCGCTGATTGCCAGTGTCCAGGGAGCAGTGCGTGGGGGCGGGGTGGGTCTGGTGGCTCTGGCGCATTTGGCAGTGGCAGAGCCTACTGCTACCTTCGCATTGCCAGAACTTCAGCTCGGTCTGTTTCCTTTTGGAATTTTCCCTTTGCTGTCACGGGTGATGGGACCCCGCAGGAGTCTGGAACTGGCTTTGCTGAGTCGGACTATTGACGCTGAAGAAGCCCGGACATATGGATTGGTCCACCAAATTTCCGGAGATTGCCTGCAAGCTGCGGAAGACATGGGACAGATTTTGGCTTCACGGTCACCCTTGGCAGTCGCCACCGGGCTGCAGGCCTACAATCACTTGACGGATCCGGGAGCGTGGCCGTTCGGCTATTTAGGGCTTTTGCGGCAACTGACCTTCAAGAGCGACACGCTCGGCCGCAATGTGGAGAAGTTTCTCACTCGCCATAAACACGAACCGGAGAGCTAGACAGACAGGTACGGGAGGGATGTTGGATTGGAGAGGATACGCATCGGGGCAGGCGTGGGATTTTACGGGGACTCGTTCCTGCCAGCTTTGGAGATTATCCGGCAAGGGGCCGCGGACTTTGTCTGTTTTGAGGACTTGGCCGAACTGACCCTGGCTATTTTGCAAAAGGACCGCGGCCGGAATCCCCAGAGCGGGTACACCAAGGATCTTTTGCCTATGCTGGAAGCGGGGCTGCCAGACGCTCTCAGGAACCATATCCGCATCATTACCAACGCCGGCGGGCTGAATCCCCAGGCTGCAGGCCATGCCGTGAGGGAATTGGCGAAAAAACTGGGGCTGACGTTGAAAGTGGCTGTCGTCTCGGGTGACAATATTCTAGACCGGCTGCCGTCGTTTCTGCCGTTCAGCCATATGGAGACGGGGGAGCCCTTGCCAGAGCATGTCCGTGAGCGGGCGTTATTCACCAACGTCTATTTGGGCGCGCGGCCTATTGTCCAAGCGTTGCAGCAAGGAGCGGACGTGGTCATCACAGGGCGGGTGGCGGACCCGTCGCTGTTTTTAGCGCCATTGGTCTATGGATTTGGGTGGGACTGGGATGGCTGGGACCGTCTGGCCGTGGGAACAGTGGTCGGCCACTTGTTGGAATGCTCTTCGCAAGTAACGGGGGGGAACCACGGAGGGCATTGGGAGGCGCTAGCTGGCTTGGACCAGATCGGATTCCCTATTGCGGATGTCACCCAAGATGGCCAGGTCATCATCACCAAGCTCCCCCATAGCGGCGGTAAAGTCTCTGCAGACACCGTGCGGGAACAATTGCTCTACGAAATTCACGATCCCACCGCCTACATTACCCCAGATGTGGTGGTCAATGTGAGCGGGGCGCACTTGCAAGATCTCGGAAATGACCGCGTGAAGGTGTCGGGCATAAAGGGAACCGAGAGGCCTGCCAGATATAAGGCCCTATTAGGGTATGAAGATGGCTACATGGGGCAGGGAATGCTGGGCTACAGCTGGCCCGACGCCCTGAAGAAAGCGCAAGCCACAGAGAAGATTATGCGGGAGCAGATGGCTCGGCTCCATCTCCCGGTGGAGGAGATACGCGCGGAGTATCTCGGATATAATTCGCTGCATGGCCCTCTCGCCAGTGCGCAGTGCCAAGACGACCTGAATGAGGTCTACCTGCGCTTCGCGGTGCGGACGCCAGACCGGCGGGCAGCGGAGCAAGTCAGCCGGCTCATGGTGCCGCTGGCCTTGGGTGGCCCGCCGACAGCGAGCGGCCTGATTGGGGTAGACCGGGTGCGGGGACTCACGGGGCTGTGGCCCAGTTTGGTGGAACGCCATGCGGTGGACCAGCTCGTCACGGTGTCGGTGGAGGAGGTGACGTCATGAGAATTCAAGAGGTGGCTTATGCCCGCTCGTCCGACAAGGGTGATCACGTGGATATCAGCGTATTTGCCTATACCGAAGAATCCTATCAGAAACTCTCCCAAATGCTGACGGCTGAGCGTGTGCGGCAATTCTTTGAGCCAATGGGCATTGGCGCTGTGGAATGTTATCCGGTGCCCAATCTTCTGGCCCTCAAGTTTGTGGTGAGAAACGCGCTCGACGGCGGGGGCGCCCGGTCGATCCGTGCGGATAATCAGGGCAAGACATGGAGTGGCGCCCTGTTGCGTCTGGCGCAGGAGCAGTGGGACGGGTAGGCCTGGGTGGCGCAAGGTTTGGCGGAACATCTTTTGACGAAGGGGAGAGAGATCATGGGGCAAAGGGAAGAACGTGTGCTAGAGGCACAGCAGCAAATCAGGAAGGGGGGCCCTGCGCGCGGGCACCAGAAGCAAAAGGATGCCGGGAAGCTCTTTGTCCGGGACCGCTTGGACCTATTTCTTGATAAAGATCCCGCGATCACGGAATTTGGGCAGTTTGCCCACTGGCCTGACCCGGAGATGGCAGCGGATGGGGTGGTGGCCGGATCTGGATACATCGAGGGCCGGCCGGTGTTTTTTACCGCCAATGATTTCACGGTGAAGGCGGGTTCTATCGGCCAGCGCCATGGGGAAAAACTCATCCGGACCCAGCAGGCCGCAATTAGAGCCCGCAAGCCGATCCTTTACCTCGTCGATTCTTCCGGGGCGCGTATCGACGAGGTGGGTGGGCATCATGTCGACCGGGACAGCGCGGGACGGCTGTTTTACTTGCACAGCGTGATGTCGGGGTCCATTCCGCAAATTGGGGTGCTCTACGGCACCTGCTTTGCCGGCACAGCGTATACACCGGTATTTACGGACTTGCTGGTCATGATGAGAGATGCCGCTATGGCCATCGCCTCGCCGCGGATGGTGGAAATGGCGATAGGGCAGAAAGTGAATGCCAGTGAGTTAGGGGGTGTGGATGTGCACACCAAGGCCAACGGCACTGCCCACTTTATTGCGGACAGTGAAGCAGAGGCCGCCGCTTTGGTGAAGAAAATCTTGTCGTACCTGCCAAGCTCCTTTGACCAGGCGCCGCCCGCCCGCGCGGCTAAGGAGCCTGCGCGCCCACCTCAGGACATTGACGGCATCATCCCCTCCGATGCCAACCGCCCTTACGATGTACGCGAATTGATCGAGGCGTTAGTGGACCAGGACAGTTTCCTGGAGGTGAAAGCCTTCTATGCCGGGGAATTGGTCACGGGGTTCGCCCGGCTGGAAGGACGCGTGATCGGGGTGGTGGCCAACCAGCCCTTAGTCAAGGGCGGCACCATTTTTCCGGAGAGTGCGGATAAAGGGGCAGAATTTGTATGGCTGTGCGACGCGTACAATATTCCCTTGCTCTACTTGGTGGATACGCCTGGATTCATGGTCGGCACGGCGGTGGAGAAAAATGGCATTCTGCGGCGCGGGCGAAAATTCATCTTTGCGACCTCGTCGGCTACGGTGCCGCGCATCTGCGTGGTTGTGCGCAAGGCGTACGGGGCGGGCATCTATGCGATGTCAGGGCCAGCCTATGACCCAGAAGTGACTTTGGCTCTGCCGTCGGCGGAAATTGCGGTTATGGGTCCAGAAGCCGCCATTAACGCGGTCTACCTCAACAAACTGAATGCCATCGCCGATCCCCAGGAGCGCCAAAAAGAGATGATGCGGTTGCGGGAGGAATACCGGGCGAGTTATGACATCTTCAAACTGGCCGCGGACCTTGTCGTCGACGAGGTCATTGCGCCCCGGGCGCTGCGGCAGGAACTGGCTCACTATTTCACACTGTACGCGGAGAAATCCGTAGAGTTGCCCCCAAGAAAACACGCCACCATTTTATGATACGGCCAAACGGATGAATGACATCACGCAATCGACGCATGCGTTGCCGGCCTGCAGTGCAGAACTGTTCGGAGGCGGCGAGGGCACAATGTGGGATCGGGGGGCGCCTCTCTCGATCATTAAGCAATACATCGAGCAACAAGAAACTCCAGATTGACCCCTACGGCGCGTTCTGATCAATCCATCAGAATAGCTTGCGAGAGAAGGAGGAATCCTCCGGTTTATCCCGAATTAACCCTGTAAATGCTGAATGCGCTGAAAGGAAAAGGTTATGCCCGCTTACAATAAACTAGTGAGAGACAAAATTCCCGACATCATCCGCCAAGACGGAAAAACATGCCGGGTGCGCACGCTGTCCATGGCAGAAATGAAGCCCATGCTGCAGGCCAAGCTCCAAGAAGAAGCGGCGGAGTATCTTGGGTCCGCCACTGATTCCCTGGCGCTGGAGGAGCTCGCCGATATACTGGAGGTCATCGGGGCACTAGCCCGGCTGCATGGGGCCAGCATGGAGCAGCTGGCGGACATCCAGAAGAGCAAGCAGTCCGCGCGGGGGGGATTCGACCGGGCGGTATTTCTCATCGACGTGAGTGACTAGATGAGGCTAGTGACATATAATCTGGTCAGCACTTTGCGCACACAGCTAAACAGGGCGCAAGGGGTCTATTGGCTAGTGGCATTTACGATGGCGTCGGGTGTCGATCTCTTGCTGCCGGAGCTTCAAGAAGCTGCAGCGCGGGGTGCGGATATCAAGATTCTTACGGGAGATTACCTGTATGTTACCGAACCCGAAGCGCTGGCCAGACTGCTAGCCGTCCTGCCGGAGGCTGAAATCCGCCTGTGGCAGAGCCGTGGCCAGTCATTTCATGCCAAGGCCTATCTGTTTGCGCAGTCTGGCGAGGATGATACCGTAATCGTGGGGTCATCCAACTGGTCCGCATCGGCAATGACCAGCGGGGTGGAATGGAACCTCATGGTGCGAGACGGCTCGATTAACGGCATGGAGCGATTCATGCGCCTGTTTTACGCTGACCGGACTGTGCCGCTCAACACGGTCACGCTGGCCCAGTATCAGCGGCAGTGGGAGCGGTTCCGCAAGAGCCACCCTGACTGGGCCAGGACATGGAGTGAAGGCGAGTCGGCGACGCTCATGTTTGATCCTGGAGAGGCCGCAGGCGCTTGCGATTTTATCCCGGCCCGTCCGGAGGACCGGGCACCGACTCCGAGGCCTGTGCAGTCGGAGGCCCTGCTGGCTCTTTCTGCGACGCGTGAGGAGGGGTACCGCAAGGCCCTGGTGGTTCTGCCGACGGGCCTTGGAAAAACGTACTTGGCGGCTTTTTTCGCGAAACAATTCCGGCGCATCTTGTTTGTGGCCCACCGTGAAGAGATTCTTCGCCAGTCCCTGCGGACTTTTCAGGACGTCATGCCCGAACGCCGCTTTGCGATGTATTCGGGACGATCTGAAAAGACGTCCGACGGCATCTTCGCCTCGGTCTATACCCTTGCGGGAGAAGCCCACCGCAGAAGTTTTGGTCCTTCAGAATTTGACTTGATTGTTGTGGATGAATTTCACCACGCCGCGGCCCAGTCCTATACGCGCATCCTGCAGCATTTCCAGCCCGAATTTCTGTTGGGGCTGACCGCCACGCCCGAACGGACTGACGGGCGTGACATCTTTGGACTGTGCGACGGCAACCTGGCCTACCAGCTTTCATTGTCAGAGGCAATCAACCGGGAATGGCTGGCTCCGTTCTGGTACGCCGGCGTATATGACCCGATTGACTACTCCCGGCTGCGCTGGCGGCAAACTCACTATGACGAGGAAGATCTGCTCCGCGCGCAGTTGGATTCTCATCATTCTGCGGCAGTTTTTCAGGCATGGCAGGCGCATCGTCAGACGCGTACGTTGGGATTTTGCAGTTCAGTGCGCCATGCGGAATTTCTCGCCCAGGAATTTGCACAGCGCGGGGTCAATAGCACATGGGTTCATTCTGGCTCCGGACGGGACAGGCGCCGCCAGGTCCTATCCGATCTGGCACAGGGCCGTGTCGATATTGTCTTCAGCGTCGACCTCTTCAACGAAGGCATTGATATTCCTTCAGTGGACACGATTTTGATGGTGCGTCCCACCGATTCATCGATTGTGTTCATTCAGCAGCTGGGCCGGGGGCTGCGGCGCTCCGCTGGAAAGAATTACTGTAGAGTCATCGATTTGATTGGAAATTACCGCAATGCGGATGCCAAGATCCGTTGGCTGGGAGTCAAGAATGCGGCGGCGCTGGCGGCGGGCGGGATGGAGGCCGTCAGAATAGGATTGCCTCGCGCCTGCCGCCTGGACTTAGACCTCCAGGTGATTGATGTGCTGACGCGCCTGACCCGCCAACAGACGCCGCGAAAGATTCTCGTGCTTCATGCCTACCAGCAAATGAAGGAGGACCTGGGACGCCCCCCGTCGTATTTGGAATTCCACTTGCGCGCGGGCATCGACTCGCGGATGGTGCATCAGGAATTTCAGGCTTATGCAGGACTGAAAATGGCTGCGGGAGACCTTACGGGCCATGAAGAGGCAGTGTGGGAAGGCTACCGTGAATGGATGCACGAGGTCGAGACCACCAGCATGGTCAAGAGCTATAAGATGGTCCTTCTCAAAGCCATGCTGGCGCGGGGGTCCCACAACTGGTGGGCACCCATCACGCCGAGAGACGCAGCCGGCTACTTTCACCGCTACCTTACCGCAGAGGAATACCGCAAGCGGACAGATTTCTCGGATAAGACTACGCGGGCCCTGTGGGAGTACCGCCAAGGTCCGGTGGCGAGCCTCATCCGCCGCATGCCCATGACCCAGTGGAGCACAAGCAGCGCGGGGTGGGCCGTGTTGGATGAAAAGGGATTTCACATCCGGCTCGGCAGCGCCGACGCGGAATCTGTCGCCACCCTGGCGGAGTGGACGACTGACGTGGCGGAGTACCGGCTGCACTGGTATTTTGAGCGCAAGGCACAGCGTCAGGGCGCTTCCCGTGAATGAAAAACCGCCGGCATCGCGGGGCCGCGGACACCGAAAAATGCCAAACAAGGATTGACTTAATAGCGAATATTGATTGCGGCGCCTTGGTGGCGGTGGTAGCATGTCCATAGATTGTTAGGATTCTTTACTAACTCTCTTTAGGAGGACATTATGCAGCGGCCCAACAAAGCTGATTTGCTGACGGTGCGCCGTAGCAACCGCCAAGTCATCGTCGATGCGGTGAGGCGGGGCGGACCGATTTCCCGGGCTGAGCTGTCGCGGCGATCTCAGCTGAGCAAGGTGACGGTGTCGGATGTGGTGGAGGATCTGATCGGTGAGGGATATCTTCGCGACATGGGCCCCGGACCCGCGGATGTGGGACGCAAACCGACGCTTCTTGAATTTGTCGGCGGCTCGGGATTTGTCGCCGGATTGGAAATCGCACCTCAGTATCTCCGCGTCATTCTGACGGATTTGATGGGGGAGGCCGTGTGCGGGGATCAGCGCAATATCGCTGTGGGCAGTGCCCAGGAGCTGTTGGCGGCCGTGTGCGCGCTAATCAGCCAGATGCGGTCTTGTATGCCCAGCAGTCCTTATCAGCTGCTGGGGGTTGGGGTGGCGGTCAGCGGTCTTGTCGATTACAAGGAGGGCGCGGTGTTGTCGGCGCCCAACATGCCATGGGCGCCGCTTTCGCTGCGGGACCTAATCGAAGGTTGCCTAGAGATCCCTGCGATTATTGACAATGAGGCCAACGCGGCAATGTGGTATGAGCATCTGCAGGGGGAGGCGAAAAACCTGGAGCATGCGGTGTACCTCAGCGCCGGGTATGGTCTGGGGGCGGGCATACTGGCGCAAGGGTCTCTGTACCGCGGCAGCAACGGGCTGGCGGGGGAGATGGGACACATGATTGTGGAACAACATGGGCTGGCCTGCTCTTGTGGCAACCGCGGGTGTTGGGAAATGTATGCATCGGAAAAGGCCTTGCGGCGGCTGCTCGGCGAGCCATTCAGCTCTCCAGGCGCCGCTCCGGAGAATTTTACGCGGCATGTGGTCCAGTTGGCTCGTGACGGCGACAGCCGGGCTCAAGAGTCTCTAAGGGCTGTGGGACAGTCCTTGGGCCAGGGGATCGTCAATATTGCCAGCATCTTGAACCCGCAAATGGTGGTGTTGGGCAACGTGCTGGCCGAGGCCTGGGAATTTCTTTATCCAGAAATTGTCGCGGCGCTGGATGGCCAGGGGCTGTCCCCGGTCACCCAAAACGTTGCAGTGCGGAGGGCGCGGAATTACCGCGACGCGGTGGTGAAAGGGGCAGCGGCGCTGGCGTGTGAAGCGTCCGTCGCCCAGATTTGACCGGGTCCCCTGTGCCGTGGTGATGGTGGTGGAAAAGCATTACCGGAGCTTGCCTGGGGATCACACCGGGGAGTCTTGGGCGACACGACAGGTTAATGAGAGGATGGATCAGGATGGAAGAGAAAGACTGGATTCCGACCCCAGCCGACCAGTTCACGTTTGGGTTGTGGACGGTGGGCAACCGGGGACGAGACCCTTTTGGCGATGCGGTGCGGGAGTCTATTCCCCCCACGACCACGGTCAAGGAGTTAAGCCGGCTCGGGGCCTACGGAGTCACTTTGCACGATAACGACTTGGTGCCGGAAGATGCGGGCCTAGCGGAGCGTGACCGCATTGTCAAGCAGTTCCAAGCAGCTCTGTCGGATTACCACATGGCTGTCCCGATGGTGACAGTCAATCTGTTTTATGACCCGGTTTTCAAAGACGGGGCGCTGACCTCGTCCGCGAAGCCCGTCCGCACGTACGCCATAGAGAAAGCCCAGCGGGCTATTGACCTCGGTGTGCAGCTGGGTGCCAGAATTTTTGTGCTGTGGGGTGGCCGGGAAGGATCCGAAACGGATGCAGCCCGGGACCCGCGCCAGGCATTTTCCCATTACCGAGATAGCCTCAACGCCCTGACGTCATACATCAGGGGGCATCATTATGATATGAAGATCGCGCTGGAAGCCAAGCCTAATGAGCCGCGCAGCGACATTTACCTTCCTTCCACGGGCGCCATGCTGGCGTTTATTCAAACCTTGGACCACCCCGAACTGGTGGGCGTCAATCCCGAACTAGCTCATGCCAAAATGGCCGGCCTCAACCCGGTCCATGAAGTCGCGCAGGCTATCGACGCCGGCAAACTGTTCCATATTGACCTGAACGACCAGCGCATCGGACGGTTCGATCAGGACTTGCGGTTTGGCTCAGATGATCTCAAAGGCGCTTTTTACCTCGTCAAACTCTTGGAGGACAGCCATTATGCGGGGCCGCGCCACTTTGACGCCCACCCCTACCGCACCGAGGATTACGCAGGTGTCTGGGATTTTGCCGCTGGGTGCATGCGCAGTTATCTGATTTACCGGGACCGTGCGCAACAATTCGCCCGCGATCCTGACATACAGGAGATGTTGCAGGCGATAGAGCGGATGAATGCGGACGAGACGGTGATCCGGTCGACAGAGGACAGGAAGCGGTGGGGTCAGCATGGATATGCCTATGAGAAGCTGGACCAATTGGTTAATGAGTTGATTTTAGGCGTGCGCTAGGCGGGGGTGACCCGTGGCACGCCGAGATGCTGGACAGGTTGCAACTGCTGCTAACTGCTGAGAAATTATGAGTCGCGTGCGTACCTTGCCAATCGGGACCCACGTGCTCATATGCCCGCAAAGGTGGCTGGTGCGGCCGGGATGCAGTGTCTGCATGCCCGTGTCTCAACACGAAAGGCAAGAAATGAGAATGGGGCCATAACCCGCACGTCTGGCAGCGTGCCGCGCAGAACAGCACGGACAGTGGGACATGGATCTGCAGCGGTGAGAGGGGGCGGGGCGCCCCGTAGGTCAATAGCGCGGGAGCGGCCCTCTCACCGGCGAACCTTGTGAGATCCATGCCTCCGCAAGACAGTGACACTCTCAGGATGGAGTGGGGAGGTTTTTTACTTAGGATGCCAGGGGTGCAGGTATTCTTCACCAAGAACAGCAAGCCTGGAGAAAGCATGCGGAGGTGGGGCAGTGGAAGATGCCTATATTGGACTAGATGTCGGCACTCAGGGCATGAAAGGCGTGGTGGTCGATACACGCGGAGTTGTGCTGCGCAGTGCGTTTTCTGCCTATCCGACACAGAGCCCGGCGCCGGGTTGGCAGGAACAGCACCCGCAGGATTGGCTGAAGGCCTATGACGAGGTTTTGCAGCAGTTAGTGGAGGGCCATTTGCCGGTCCGGTTTGTGGGAATTGGGTTTACGGGGCAAATGCACACAACCGTGGTGTCGGACGGCCAAGGACACCCGCTGCGGCCGGCGATTCTGTGGTCCGACACCCGCGCGGCTTCTTACGGTGCGGCCCTCGAGCACAGATTCGGATTGGAGGCGCTGCTGCGCATGACGGGCAACAAACCCCTCGCGAACTTTTCCCTGCTGCGCCTGCTGTGGCTGCAAGACCACGAACCCGCTGTGTTTGCCCAAATTCAGCGGGTGGCAGTGGCGAAAGACTGGGTGCGCAATCAGGTCACAGGGACGTTTGTGTCTGAGGTGACCGATGCCTCAGGAACGTATCTATTCGACGTGGAACACCGGCAGTGGGCCACTTCGTGGATGAAGGACTTGGCCATCTTGCCGGAGTGGTGGGCGGGTGCAGTGGAGTCCGCCACGGTCGTGGGGAGCCTGACTCGGGCACCAGAACAACTGCTGGGCCTCCCTGTAGCTGCCGGGGCTGGAGATCAAGAGGCCAGCGCAGTGGGGACCGGGCTGGCTAGCGAACGCGAACTGGGAATATCGCTGGGAACTTCCGGGGTGGTCTTTTGGCCGCGAGGCGGATTTTCCGTGCCCCCTCACCCTTCGGTTCATGCCTTCTGTCACGCGGTTCCGCAGATGTGGCACTGGATGGCCGTCACTCAGTCTGCCGCCCTGTCACTGCGCTGGTACCGCGATGCCTTGGCCCCGTCACTTTCCTACAAAGATCTGGACCAGCTGGCTTTGACGAGCCCGGCTGGGAGTCAGGGCCTGTTATTCTTTCCCTATTTGCAGGGAGAGCGTGCGCCGCTGATGAATGCGGCCGCGCAAGGAACGTTTATGGGACTGCGGCCTGTCCATACGTCGGGAGACTTAGTGAGGGCTGTTATGGAGGGCGTGGTGTTCAGTCTCTACCATGCCTGGATGATGATGCAGCCTGCCCAGCAGGCGCCACTTGAGCAAATGGTGGCC
>DAHWJO010000052.1:0-20472 GCA_027344105.1 Sulfobacillus sp. | reverse complement strand
ATGACCTGTGGTTTTTCCCCGTGGGTTCCGCCCAGGTCGTCCTCTATGACCAGCGCCGCAACTCGCCGACCTACCAGGTGACGCAGGTGCTTTATCCCAGTGAAATGAATCCCATCCTGATTGTCATCCCAGTGGGAGTGGTTCACGGATACCGGGTACTCGGCAATACCCCGGCGATGATTGTGTATTTCACCACCGAGTCGTACCGGCCAGCAGACCCGGATGAAAAGCGCCTGGCTTGGAATGATCCGGACATTGACTTTGACTGGCGGACCCAGAACCGATAAGGAGAGACGATACGTGAGAATCATGGTGACGGGGGGCCTGGGGTTTATTGGGTCCCAAATGGTCCGCTGGATTTTAGAGCAGGTGCCGGATGTGGACATTCTGAATGTGGATGCGCTGACTTATGCGGGCAATCCCGCCAACGTGGAGGAATATGCGAATGATGCCCGCTACCGGTGGGTGCAGGCTTCCATTGCCGACAGACCGCAGTTGGAACCGTGGTTTGCAGACCAGGCGGTGGATGCGGTGATTAATTTTGCGGCGGAGTCGCATGTCGACCGCAGCATTCAGTCCGGGGCGCCTTTTGTGGTGACCAATGTGGTGGGAACCCAGGTTTTATTAGAGCTGGCTCGCCAGTACCGCGTGCCGAGGTTCCTGCACGTGTCTACAGACGAGGTCTACGGCAGCTTAGGCCCCACGGGGCAATTTCGGGAAACCTCGCCTCTTGAGCCAAACAGCCCTTACGCGGCCAGCAAGGCGGCCGCCGACATGGTCGTGCTCGCCGCTTCTCGGACTTACCAGCAAGATGTCGTCATTACGCGCTGCTCCAACAATTACGGGCCATACCAGTTTCCTGAAAAGCTTATTCCGCTGTTTGTGACCAACGGCCTGGAAGGGAGGCCATGGCCGTTATATGGGGATGGGCGCAATGTGCGCGACTGGCTGCATGTCTCGGATCACGTCCGGGCCATTTGGGATGTGCTCACCCGCGGTAAGAGCGGCCAGATCTACAATATTGGCGGACATACGGAAAAATCGAATTGGGAGATCGCGGAAGACTTGCGGGATATTCTGGGATTGCCAGAGTCCGTGGTGACTATGGTCAGCGACCGGTTGGGACATGACCGGCGGTACGCCATGGATGCGCAGAAAATCACCAAGGAACTCGGGTGGGAGCCCCGCATTCCCTGGCAGCAGGGCATCCGGGACACCGTAGCCTGGTATCAAAACCACGAGGATTGGTGGCGCCCGGTTAAGAGTGGAGTCTACCGGGAGTATTACCGTCAGCAATACGGGGAGGGGAACCCCGATTCATGAGATTTGCACTGGCGGTATGGCTGGGGCGTATGGCGGGATGGGTAAGCCGCTTGACCGGGAGAGGGGGCAGCTCGCTTCCGGGGCTGGTGGCGCGGCGCATTGACCCGCAGGTCTTTATCCGGTTGAGCGCTCACCTGCCGCAAGGAGTGCTCCTCTTAACCGGCACAAATGGCAAGACCACGACGGCGGCAGTGGCGAGCCACCTTTTGCGCGCGAGTGGACTCAAGGTGATTCACAACCGGACAGGCGCCAATTTGATCCTGGGTCTTACGGCGACATTGCTGCAGGCGAGCCACTTTCGCCTGATGCCCCATGGCGATCTGGCCTTGCTGGAGACGGACGAGGCCACAATGCCCAAAGCGTCTCAGGAAAGCCGCCCGCGGGCAATTGTCGTCACGAACTTTTTTCGGGACCAGCTCGACCGTTATGGGGAACTGTCCACCACCGTGAATTTTGTTCGCCGCGGCATTGAGTCGCTGGCAGACCAGGGCTGGCTAATTTTAAATGCGGATGACCCGCAAGTGGCATATTTGGGCGAGAATCACCCGCGGGTGTTCTACTATGGCGCGGACCTGTCCGCTTACGCGAGCAGCCCGGGAGGGTACGATGTGGCTGATGCGCGGTTCTGCCCGCGGTGCGCCAGCCCTTTGCACTACCGGCGCCAGTACTATGCCCACATCGGAGACTATGAATGTCCGCAATGCCATTTTCGGCGACCCGTGCCGGATTTGCTTCTGGTGGATTGGCAAGGGGGGGCGTCCTACCCTTTGCGGATAGATTTTAGGGGCGAGCAGTTTACCGTGCCCAACCGCCTTCCCGGCCTTTACAATGCGTATAACGTGATGGCTGCCATCAGTCTCGCCTTGTTGTATGATGTGACGCTCGCAGAAATCAGTGAGGGACTGGAAGAATTTCGGCCAGCGTTTGGCCGGATGGAGGCTGTCAGCATTCAGGACCGTCTCGTGTGGATGGCGCTCGTGAAAAATCCGGTGGGATTCAATCAAGTGCTGGAGACGATTCAACAAGACCCCCATCCCGACAAAAACATGCTGCTGATTATCAATGACCATTATGCCGACGGCCAGGACGTCTCATGGCTGTGGGACGTAGACTTTGAGACGTGGCTCAAATCCCATCCAGCCGGCAAATTCTGGGCCAGTGGGATACGGGCGCAGGATATGGCGCTGCGCCTTCAGTATGCTGGCGTGGATCCGGACAGCATCACGGTGATCGAGAAGCCTTCCGATGCATTGGATGATTTGCTAACCAAGACCGCTATGGGACAGGTGACCTACATCACCCCGACCTACACTGCGCTGTTGGATGTGCGCCAGTATCTCACTGCGAAGGGATACACCAAACATTTTCGGGAAGGTTAGGAGGGCGGTTCAAAATGGCCGACATCTACCATAGACCCATCATCATCGGCACCGCCGGGCATATAGATCATGGCAAGACCACTTTGACCCAAAGACTGACGGGAGTGAACACCGACCGCCTCCCCGAAGAACGCACGCGGGGCATTTCCATAGACTTGGGTTTTGCAGATTTTACACTTCCGAGCGGCCAGCATGCCGCTCTTATCGATGTGCCGGGCCACGAGCGGTTTATACGCAATATGGTAGCCGGGGTGCACGGCATGGATGCAGTTATGCTGGTGGTGGCGGCAGATGAGGGCATCATGCCCCAAACCCGCGAGCACTTGGATATTTTGACTCTGCTGGGGGTGGAAATGGGTTTGACGGTCATTACCAAGGCCGACACCGTGGAAAGCGAATGGCTCCCCATTGTTGAGGAGGCCGTCAGCGAGGCCCTAACGGGTTCATTTCTTCAGCAATCTCCTGTGCTGGTGGTGGACTCGGTTTCCGGACGGGGGATCCCTGAACTGCTGGAGGCGCTGGACACCCTGATTTTGCAGGTCCCTGTGCGCAGCGCCTCCGGTCTGGTCCAGCTCCCGGTAGACCGGGTATTTTCTGTACGCGGATTCGGGACGGTGGTTACGGGCACACTGGTCAGCGGCACCATCCACCCAGAAGATGCCCTAGAGGTAGTGCCGGGCCCCTTTCCCGTGAGGGTTCGGGGGCTTGAGGTGCACAGCCGGAAAGTGGAGTATGCGGTGGCCGGACAGAGGGTGGCCGTCAACCTCGCCGGGATTGACAAGGACCATGTGCACCGGGGGAAAATGCTGGCCAGTCCTGGCACGGTGAAAGCGGTGGACATTTTAGCGGTGGACGTGTCCCTTCTCGGCACCAGTCCCGAACTGGACCAGCGCAGCCGGGTGCATGTGCATCTGGGAACCGCCGAGGCTATCGGCCGCTTGTACTGGTACGACCGCGATAGTCTCGCCCCTGGGGAACGGGCATTCGCAGAACTGCGATTGGAGTCTTTGGTGCCGGCCAGCCGCCACGACCGCTTTCTCATCCGGTCCTACAGCCCGGTGATAACGGTGGGAGGCGGCCGTGTCGTCGAAGTCGGAGTCCATCATAAACGCAAGGAACCAGAATTGATTAGCCGTCTGGACCTGCTCGCGCATGGCTCCGTCGAGGATGTGGTTCAAGCGCAACTGCGTGCTTGCCAAGCTCCCTGCCTCATTGACACACTGGCTGAGCGGACGGGATATCCTCTGGGAGAGGTGGAGCACCTCTGCGAAACCAACCCGGAGATTCTGTACGGGCCCGAACGGCAGGTGTTGCTGAGGGCCTTTCTCGTTCCGCTTGCGGATTTGTTGCTCCAGTTTTTGAAGGAATATCACCAAGCCCACCCGCTCCGCCCCGGAATCGAACGCGAACGATTGCGGGAGAGACTCTGGCCACAGTGGACCTTGAAGAGCACACTCTTTGTGGTGAACCGCGTTGACGGGGCCGTGCTGGACCGTGAATGGGTCCGCATGGAAGACTTTGTGCCCCGCGTCAGCGGCTCGTGGAGACAGGAGATTGACTCGCTATACCAGGCCATTCACACGTCAGGACTCAAGCCTGTGGGTGCAGAACAGCTCATGGCGCAGACTGGAATTGCCGCAGACCGCTTTTTCGATATTCTCGAGCGCCTTGTGCAGCAGCAGAGAATCGTCCGGCTGGATGAGGGGCTCTATATTTCGGACACTGTTTTCGGTGAGGGGCGCGGCCGGGTGGTCCAGGCGCTGGCGGACCAAACGTCTCTCACCACCAGCGAATTGAAAGAGGTCCTGGGGGCCAACCGCCGATTCGCTGTCCTTTTTCTGGAACTGCTGGATGTTATGCATATTACCCGCCGGGTTGGTGAAAGCCGCACACTGGCAAGTTAGGGTGACACTGAATGAGAATTGATGTAGCGTGGTCGAAAGTCCCTAAAGGGGGATTTGGCGAGAGCGGGGATACCATCGAACTGGTGGAGCGGCCTCTCGGAGGCGTCTCGGTGATTTTGGCGGACGGCCAGGGCTCTGGGATAGCAGCCAAACGCATCAGCCGTCTGGTGGCCATGAAGGCCGTGAGTTTGATTGCAGACGGTTCCCGGGACGGAGCTGTCGCCCGGGCTGTTCAAGACATGCTCTACACGGCTCGTGAAGGGCGCGTCACGGCGACCTTGGCGGTTTTGTCCTGTGACATGCACACCAAAACCATGGTGATTGCGCGCAACACCCCCGTGCCTGTCCTCGTTCGCCAGGACAATGTGGTCTTTCGCTTGGAGGGCGGGGCCGAGGTGATCGGGACATACCGGAAGACCCGGCCGGCCATCACGGAACTGGGCCTCGTGGAGGGCACGGTCCTCTTGACATTTTCCGACGGGGTGACCAATGCCGGCAAGCGGTATGGGAAAACACTGCCGTGGGAGAAGATTCAAGATGAAATGAATACGCTGGAGATCCATGACCTGCAAGCATGGGTCAATGAGCTGATGCTGCAAACGCTGCTCTTGGACAAGGACCGTCCCGGAGATGATGTCAGCATAGTCGCATTGGCGGTCAGGGGCGGTGAAGATAATGCCATTCGGACACTCTCCGCGAGCATTCCCTATTAATGGGGTGGTGTTGGTCGGGGTGTGCGCAGCGGGCAAATCGACCGTATCAGAGGTTTTGGCGGATTACGGGATAGTGGCGCAGTCGGTGGCGCAGGAGCATTCAGCAGTGCCGACACTCTTTCGCCGGAAGGGAAACCATCCCGTAATTTTGCTGGCAGCGGATTTTGCTACGGTCCGGCGCCGGCGGCGCATTAGCTGGACGCGCCAACACTATATCCAGCAATGGCTCAGCCTGCGGGCGGCGCGCGAGGCTGCCAGCCTGGTCGTGCGCACCGACCCGCTGAGCCCTGCGGGGGTGGCTGGCGTGATTGTGCAGTGGTTTGACCAGCGTGCTGGACTCGACAAATTATGGGCGTCCCCCGCCTGCTTTTGCACAGAGCAAGACCGGGCCGCGCTGCGCTACCGGATCTGTTGCGGTGGGACGGCTCCGCTGCAAATACCTGACATTGCGGACCTGCAACAGGCCCGCAGACAGTTTGCGGCATTTATACCGGCGCCTTGGCCTAAATAGCCGCGAATTGACACTGCCTGACGACGCGGACTATAATGAAACGATTTTGAACCGGGGGGCTTTGCAATGCGTCGAAAGAGCAGAATCAAGTTTTTTGCCCTGGTTGCGGTGATCATCGCAGCCCTTTTTTACTTTTTGCAGATCAATCCCGTCGCCAGCCATTTGCGCTATGGACTGGACTTAAAAGGCGGAGTTACTGCGACTTATCAGGCAGAGCCCTCTCCGGGCCAGCCCGTCAATGTCCAGACAATGGCGCGTGCAATGGAAATTATGAACTTTCGGGTGAACTCTTTAGGGGTATCGGAGCCTGTCATCGAACAGGTGGGATCCAATCGTATCACCATCGACTTGCCGGGTGTGAAGGACCCGGAGCAAGCATTGAAATTTTTGGGACAAACCGCTGTGCTCGAAATTAAAAGTCCTACGGGCAAGGTTCTGGTGACCGGCGGAGACCTGTCCTCGGCTGCAGCGGCGGAAGCCAATGGCCAGTATGTGGTTAACCTCACATTCAATCACAAGGGCACCGCGCTGTTTGCGGCGGCGACCAAGCAGTATCTGGGCAAGGAGTTGCCGATCTATCTCAATGGCAAACTGGTCGAAGCTCCGGTGGTGCAAAGCGTGATTCCCAATGGCCAGGCGCAGATGAGCGGAAACTTTCCCACCTTGAAGAAAGCGCAGCAAGTGGCCTTGCTTTTGCAGTCAGGCGCTCTGCCCGTGAACCTTAAGGTGCTTGACGTGCGCACGGTGAGTGCGACTCTGGGACATGCCTCGGTGCAAGCCAGCAAAGTGGCGGCAATGATTGCGATAGCCCTCATCGGGATTGTCATGATTTTCTGGTACCGCTTGGCCGGCTTGGTGGCTGATATGGCTCTGCTGATTTACCTGCTGCTGGTGGTGGGGGGACTGTGGAGCATCCACGCGGTGATTACCGTTCCTGGCATCGCCGGACTGATACTGTCTGTAGGTATGGCCGTGGATGCCAACGTCATTATTTTCTCCCGGATCCGTGAAGAGATGATCAATGGCAAGAAGCCCGGCGCTGCAGTTGCGGCAGGGTTCCGGCACGCCATCCGCGCAATTTTGGATTCGCATGTAACCACTTTTGTCTCCTCCCTCATTCTGTTTTTCCTAGGGACCGGAGAAGTCAAAGGATTTGCGTTGACGCTCATGATTGGCACGGCCGTCTCCCTGCTCACGGCGGTATCGGTGACAGGAGTGGTCATCCGGTGGGTGGCAGATGCCGGGTGGGCTAAAGTGCGCACCATATTTGTGGGGTAGGGGGATTCTCAAGATGCGGTACCATTTTGAATTTGTCCGGCCATGGAAAACATGGTTTGTGGTGTCGGGGATGCTGGTCATTCTGGCTCTCGGGGCATTTTTTATCCGGGGTCTCAATTACGGCATCGATTTTACTGGCGGGACGCAGATGAACCTTCAATTTCACCAGGGTGTTACGGCCACGAAGATCAACACGGTGCTGGACCGCGACCGACTCAGCGGCAGCACGGTGGTTTTTCTCGGCAGCGGGCATGACAACGTGATGATTACGACCCCCACCATTTCCGAGCACGAGCGGGATGCGCTGCTGTCCCAACTCGGACGCGACGTGGGGGCGTTCAAGGAAATTTCCACGAGCCGGGTTTCGTCGATTATCGGACAGCAAACAGAGCAGAGGGCTCTGATTGCGGTAGTCCTCGCCGTTGTCGCCATCATTTTGTACATCACTATCCGCTTTGAGTGGCGGTTTGCTCTCTCAGGGATTATCGCCATGCTGCACGATGTCATCATTACTATCGGATTGATTGCCCTGATTCACATTCAGATTACGGAGTATTTCATCATGGCCGTACTGACGATTTTTGGCTACTCGATTACAGACAAAATCATTGTGTTCGACCGTATTCGGGAGAATCTAGCGGTCCGGAAGAAGAACGACCCGTTGGACGACCTGGTGAATAAGAGTCTGAATCAGGTGTTGGTGCGCTCCATCAACACATCCACCACGGTGATTATCGCCTTGCTGGCCCTCTTGATCTTCGCTGGCAGCAGCATTCGCGACTTTGCCTTGACGATGCTTTTCGGGGTGGTTTTTGGCACGTACTCTTCGATTTTTATCGCCAGCCCTATTTGGCTTTTATGGACAAAAAAAGAGCAGGGCAAGAAGAAGACCAAACCGGCTTCCGCCTGATGGGGAGTGCGGCCGATCAATGTGTGAGAAGCGTCCGGTGCTATCCGGGCGTTTCCTGCTTTGCGGGATTTTTCCTGAATTGGGCATGATAGGAGGATAGGAAAGCGGAACCCAACAGGGAGGCGGGATCATGGGGTGGCTTCTGGTATCAGCCGCAGGGGCTTGGCTGTGGGACGGGCCGTGGCTTGTCATCACGGTTGCGCTGCAGACAGCGCTCCGGCTGGGATACCCCTACTGGTGGGGGTGGGCGCTTGTCGGAGAATGGGCCGTCGCCGCCGCTGGCGACTGGGCCTTTCATCTGTGGATGCCGGAGCCGCCCGCGGTCCGCAGCCCGTCCCGCCTCCTCCGGGAATCCTGGGTGCTGCTATGGCTGGCCTTGCTGCTCAGCCCGATTTTGGGCATCGTGGCCTGGCAGGGCACCGTGGGGTTTGACGCAGCTAAGAGAATGCAGGGATTCGGGCAAGATGTCCGCCAGATTGTGGTCGTAAGGGCGGTTAAGTCCATTTCCGTGGTGCTGCTAGTCATTATTATCGCGCGTCTCCGGCCTTAGTTTCAGCCATGTTACAATAATAGCGGGAGCGAGTAATCTGGAAACAGGTGAGACGCATGATTGATGTCGACGGAGAACTGCGAACCAGTACCCGCAGTGCGGCATGGGGGGCCGTAGGAAATTTTATTCTGATGGCACTGAAAATCACTGTGGGTATTGTTGGAAACTCCCGGGCCCTGATTGCGGATGGGATTCATTCCGGAGCAGACCTGGGATCATCCATTGCCGTGATTATCGGATTGCGTGTGGCCCGCATCCCGCCCGACGAGGGACATAATTACGGGCATGCCAAGGCTGAAGCCGTAGCCCAGAAGGTTGTTGCGCTCCTGCTGATTTTAGCCGGATTTGAAGTGGCCAATGGCTCCATCGCGGCGTTGAGCCGCCCTAGCCAGCATCCTACCGCGGTGACCCTGGTGGTGGCGGCAGGTGTCATGGTCATAAAGTGGGTCATGTATGTGCGGCAAAAGAGGACGGCAGTCCGCACAGGCAGCCACTCTCTCATGGCCTCGGCTCTGGATAACCGTATGGACGTGATCTCCTCGGCCATCACGACAGCAGCCATTTTAGGAGCGCAGTGGGGAATCGCCCACTGTGACGCCTATGGCGCTCTGGCGGTCGCGGCCCTGATTGTGTGGCTGGGGATTGAGATCTTTTCCCAGGCAGCCAACGACCTGATGGACCGCGCCGCCGACCCGGAGACGGTCCATGCTATACGGGTCCAGTGCCTGCAGGTGGCTGGGGTGGAGAAGATCGCGGAAATACGGACGCGGGTATCGGGCACTCAAGTTCTGGTGGACTTGAAAATTGTTGTGAACCGCCAACTGTCGATTTTGGAAGCTCATCAAATCTCACACCGGGTGAAAGAAGCCATCATGAGTCTGCCGCGCATTCAAGATGTGATGGTTCATGTAAATCCCGATTAACGTCAGGATTGGACTGGTCAGCACGAAACGGTACCGGAACGAAAATTATGTACTGAAGTCTTTAGGGTCTGAGGATTACGAGGCCTATGTGGAGTTCCAGACGAGCAGCGGACTGTCACCTGTGGTGGCGAGGATCCTGTGGGTGCGCGGAATTCGCTCGGTTGGCGCCCTGCAAGATCTCCGCCGCGTGGACCAGCCCCTGAGCAGCCCGGGGGACCTGCCGGATCTGGACCGGGCGGTGGACCTTCTGGCGGCGGCCCGGCAGGGCCAAAAGCGCGTCCGGGTTTACGGAGACTACGATGCCGACGGGGTGACTGCTACCGCTGTAATGTACCAGGGTCTGCGCTGGGCGGGGTTTGAGAATGTTGACTATTATATTCCCAACCGATTTGATGAGGGTTACGGGCTGCACCCGGAGGGCGTCGAGCAAGCTGTCGCCGACGGGGTGGATCTTCTGGTCACCGTCGATTGTGGCTCCAGTTCACCGGATGCAGCCCGGCTGGCAAAAAAACAGGGCCTGACCTTGATCGTGACCGATCATCACGGACTGCCCCCAGACATTCCCGATGTGCCGGCTCTAGTCAATCCAGAGCGGATGAACCGTCCCAACCGCTTCTCGGGGGCTGGAGTTGCCCTGCAAGTGGTCCGCGCTCTCTTGCACGGAGACCTGCCCGACTGGGCCTATGGGATTGCGGCCGTTGGCACCGTTGCAGACGTTGTGCCCCTGACGGGGGACAACCGGCGGATCGTGCAGCGCGGTCTGCCCGCGCTGGAAAATGGGGCGTGTCCCGGCATTACGGCTTTGTTGGGTGACCGCCTGAAGCCTGGGCAGCAGCTCAGTGCAGACGATCTGGCATTTTTTGTGGGGCCGCACCTCAACGCGTCCGGAAGAATGGGTGATGCTGCGCCAGCCGTCTCACTGCTCCTGTCCGGCAGCGTGGAAGAGGCCAAGCCGTGGGCAGAGGACCTCCGGACCCGAAATCGCCTGCGGCGCGAAATAGAGCGGGATCTGGTGGAGCAGGCTCTGCAGCAAATCCCCATGGACAAGAAGGGGAACGTTCCGGGATTTGTGGTCGTGGCGGGAGACAACTGGCATCACGGTGTAGTAGGCATTGTCGCATCCCGCCTCAAGGACCGGTTAAAGCGTCCCGTCGCCGTTATCGGCTGGGATGGGACATCGGGAAAAGGGTCGGCGCGGTCTGTGCCGGGTCTCGACTTGTTTGGGCATCTTGGGAAGAGCCGCGACGCTTTTCTTAAGTTGGGAGGGCACCGGGGGGCATGCGGATTCAGCCTCCTGCGCCAGGACGCTCAGGAATTGTCTCGCAAATTTTCCCGGGATTTGCCCCCTGAGATTTTGGCTCAGCAGTTCGTTGGCGGGGAGGTGGATGCCATTGTTGGGGCGGCGGCGCTGACTCCGGAGGTCGCTGACCAGATTCTCGGACTGGAACCGTATGGCCACGGGTTTGAAAGACCGCGGCTGGCGGTTAATGGAAGTATTGGGGAGATGCGCCGGATGGGGAGCGAGAAAACCCATTTGTCCCTGACGCTGGCAGGCAGCCCGTTCCGGGCAGTCGCTTTCAGTCAGGCAGCAGTCTCAGAATCCATGGAAAAAGATGGGTTCGTGGAGTTTGTGGGTGAACTGGTCCTTAACCAGTTTCAGGGGAGGAAAACCCCGCAGTGGCATGTTGAGGAGTTTGTCGGAGTGTCTGCCAGCCGGAAGCAGTGGCGTGGGTCCACCCGGTTTTCCCCGGCACCGGCGGATCTGCCGGGCCGTGTTCTCTACGTGGTGAACAGCACCCGCGAGCAAAAGCGGTGGGCGCTCAAGACCCATGGGCGTGCATGGTATCACTATTGGCCCTACGCGTCATGGGCGGGATCTGAGCAGGCATCCAGCCTGGCGGACGGAAGTCCGGTGGTGATCAACCAGTGGGCCCAGTGGCCCCACTTGGCCAACTGGGCGGACCATATTGTGTGGCTGACGGCGCCTGTCAGCCGCCATGTGCTGATGGCCGCATCCGCTATACTCAAGGAGAGCAGCGGAATCATGTGGATAAATCCCGAATTGGACCCGGCGGGAGTGCTCGCCAAGGCCCGGCGCCTCACCCCGACGAGGGAAACGCTTGCCCGGCTGTGGACCGCCTGGGAGGCTTCCCGGGCCCCGCTTGTCATTGGGGCCCGGGTATTTCGCGAATTGGGTTTCCGGCGGGGAGAGAAACCTGCGGCGCGGCGGCAGCTGGCCGACAGTCCGTCCTTTGAACGCGCCCGGCACCGGCTGATGGCTGCGGAGCGCGATTGGAGACGGCCGGCAGCAGAGTGGGACAGTACGTACTAGGTATTAGGAGGGTCAGCAGTGGCGTGGACTGAATGGGTAAGGGAAATACCGGATTTTCCTCTGCAAGGGGTATTGTTCCGGGACGTGTTGCCGGTGATGGCCAACCCTGACGCGTGGCGTGAGGTGCTGGACGAGTTGGAAGAGCGCCTCCGGCCATTTCATCCGGACGCGATCCTGGCTCCAGAGGCCCGGGGGTTTTTGATTGCCGCCCCGCTAGCGGACCGCTTGCATGCGGGACTCATCCCGGTGCGCAAGAGCGGGAAGCTGCCGGCCCCTGTTCTAGTGGAAGCATATTCGTTAGAATATGGTGAAAACCACCTCGAAGTGGAAAACGATCGGGCTTTGGCGGGAAAGCGCGTGATAATTGTCGATGACGTGCTGGCTACCGGCGGGACGGTAGCAGCCACTGCGCGGCTTGCTTCCCGCTTGAAGGCAACGGTGGTGGCTTTTGCCTTTTTAATCGAGTTGGAGGCCTTGGGGGGCCGCAAGAAACTGGACCCCAAAGCGCTGGTGACAAGTTTGTTGGCAAGGTAAGCAAAGAATGGGGGGAGCTGTCATGGAGCAGGTCAGCATGGCGGAAAAACTCGGATTTACGGCAGACTCTCCGGAAGCGGAACAAATCGCCGAAGCCATCGACTTTTCGCGCAGGGCCCACGAAGGCCAGAGCCGTGCTTCGGGCGCTCCTTACATAGAGCACCCGCTTGCCGTGGCGTCTATTCTGGCTGACCTGCGCATGGATGTCCCCACCATCATCGCCGCCCTTTTGCATGATGTGGTAGAGGATACCAACTATACGCTGAAGGACATCGAGGAGCGATTTGGCCCGGAGGTCGCTCAACTTGTCGACGGCGTGACAAAACTGGACCGACTCGAGGTGCGGACGCGCGAAGAGGAGCAGGCGGAAAATCTGCGCAAGATGCTGTTGGCGATGGCCAAGGACATCCGGGTGATTCTCATCAAGCTGGCAGACCGCCTGCACAATATGCGCACCCTCAAGCACTTGACCGCTGACCGGGTTCAGCGGATTGCCCGGGAAACAATGGAAATTTACGCACCTCTGGCGCACCGCCTGGGCATTTTCCGGATTAAGTGGGAGCTCGAAGATTTGGCTTTTCAACACTTGCAGCCAGAAGAGTTCCAATTGATGAAGGAATTGGTGGCCAAGAAGAGATTGGAGCGGGAGGCGGCGGTGGAGTCGGTCACCGCCGAATTGACGAGCCGGCTGGATTCCATGGGTATGGTGGCGGAACTGTCGGGCCGGGCCAAGCACTTGTACAGCATCTACCAGAAGATGTACAAACAGGGCAAGGACTTTTCTCAGATTTACGATTTGGTAGCCGTGCGCGTTATGGTGGAGACTGTCAAAGACTGTTACGCGGTCTTAGGGCTGGTGCACTCTTTGTGGAAGCCGGTGCCAGGCCGTTTTAAGGACTATATCGCCATGCCTAAGTCCAACTTGTACCAGAGTCTGCATACCACGGTGATGGGTCCGGAAGGCGAGCCGCTGGAGGTGCAGATCCGCACCTTTGAGATGCATCACACGGCTGAATACGGAATTGCCGCGCACTGGCGCTATAAAGACGGCGGAAAAGAGGACCGCGAGTTCGAGCAGAAACTGTCATGGCTGAGGCAGTTATTGGAATGGCAGCGTGATATGCGCGATGCGCGCGAGTTTATGGACACCCTGAAGGTGGACCTTTTCAGTGAGGAAGTGTTCGTATTCACTCCCAAGGGGGACGTGCTGGACTTGCCGGCGGGAGCCACTCCGATTGACTTCGCCTACCGCATCCACACGGATGTAGGCAATCACTGTGTCGGCGCCAAGGTTAACGGACGTATCGTGCCCCTGACCACAGCGCTCGAGAACGGGGATATCGTCGAGGTCCTGGTCAACCGGAAATCTCCCGGTCCCAGTGTGGACTGGCTCAACATTGTCCAGACATCGCAAGCGAAGAACCGGATAAGGCAGTGGATTCGCCGGGAGCGCCGCCAGGAGCACCTGGCCCGCGGCCAGGAAATATTTGAGCGGGAACTCAGGCGGGCCAGTCTGACCCTGCAGCACGACCGCCTCCAGGAATTGGTGAAGAAGGTGGGCTATGGTACAGTAGATGAGCTGGCCATTGGGATTAGTGACGGGATGATTAATCCCGTGCAGGCAGTGGCGCGCCTCAAGGAGGAATTGGGCCGGAGTCTCGAACCAGTCCTGGCCCCGGTTGTGCCGGTCAAGCGGGAAAAAACCGCAGTGCCGGCCAGTGGGGAACAAATCCTTGTCCGCGGCCAAACGCGGTTGCTCACGCGGTTGGCACGGTGTTGCCAGCCCGTGCCGGGGGATCCTATCATCGGGTACCTGACCCGGGGCCGCGGGGTGTCCGTGCACCGCCTTGACTGCCCCAATGAGAAGGAATTGAGCCGGGATCCGGAACGGCTTATTGAAGTCAGCTGGGATACGCAAGAAGCGGAGCTGGCGCCCCATCCTGTTGAGCTGGCCGTGTTCGCGTGGGACCGCGCGGGACTCTTGGCAGACGTGGCAAATGTGGTGGCTGACGCCAACATCATCTCTGCCAAGGCACGGGGATTTAAAGACCGCACAGCGGTCGTGAATGTGAGGCTGGAAGTGAAAAATCTAACACAGCTGACGCGCATTATCAGGCGTCTTGAGGCGTTGCCCTATGTTGAACGGGTTGAGCGCGTCAGCCACGAAAAACTCTGATGCGTGCCCTGCTGCAGCGCGTAAGACGCGCATCCGTAGTGGTCGGAGATGAGAGCGTGGCGGCTATTGAGACGGGATTGCTGGTATTTCTCGGGATACATCCCCGCGACGACCGGCAGACTGTCCGCTGGCTTTCTGATAAGGCCCTGAATCTCAGGATATTTGATGAGCGTGGAAAGATGAACCGCAGTGTCCTGGATATTGAAGGCGGGATCATGGTGGTTTCACAATTTACCCTCTATGCCGAGGCGGCCAGCGGCCGCCGTCCCAATTTTTCTCCAGCGGCCTCTAGAGAAGTGGCGGAGCCACTTTATGAATATTTTGTGGACCTGTGCCGTGTCAAGTCGGACAAGGTGGTGACGGGGCGTTTTGGTGCTCCTATGGAAGTGTCGCTCGTGAATTGGGGCCCGGTGACGGTGTGGATCGACAGCGCCGACCGGAAGAGAGATCGGGAACAAGGAGGAGACGTCACCAATGCGTCCAGAATTGCAAAGACCGCGCGGCACTCAGGACATACTGCCCCCCGAGTCGGGCCGCATGGAGAAGATGCGAAGGACCGCCATTGACACGGCTCAGGCGTACGGCTACCAGCTAGTCGAAACTCCGGTGTTTGAGCAGACACCAGTGTTTCTCCGGGTGGGAGAATCCACCGATATCGTGCAGCATGAACGCTATTCCTTTACCGATGTCGGCGGGGTGGATCTGACCCTGCGCCCCGAGGGCACTGCCGCTATCGCCCGGGCATACGTGGAGAATGGGCTCTACAACAAGCCGCAGCCGGTGCGGATGTGCTATTACGGGCCCATGTTCCGGCGTGAAAAGCCCCAGGCCCTGCGGTACCGGCAGCACACGCAATTTGGCGCGGAGATTTACGGGTCGGTGGAGCCCGAGGCCGACGCTGAAATTATCCTCCTCGCCTGCTCGGTGGTGGAGAAGGTGGGATTGCACAACCCGGTCGTGCGGCTGAACTCCATTGGCTGCTCCGAATGCCGGCCGCGGTATCGGGAGAGCCTCATCGCCTACTATGAAGGGCGCCGTTCTGACCTGTGCGAGGACTGTCAAACGCGCCTGCATACCAACCCGCTGCGGCTGCTGGACTGTAAAATCGATGTGGGCATCCGCAGCCTGGCCCCAGACATCAAGGACTATTGGTGCGAGGACTGCCGCACGCACTATGGCCGGCTTGCTGAACTGCTGTCAGAAGCGGGGCGCGAGGTCGTGCGCGATCCGTACCTTGTGCGCGGGCTGGATTATTATACCCGCACAGTGTTTGAGATAGGCCATCCCAGCTTGGGAGACCAGACCGCGCTATTTGGCGGGGGCCGGTATGACGGGCTCGCTACCACCCTTGATGGTCCGGCTGCGACCCCGGCCGTTGGATTCGGTATGGGAATTGAACGCATGCTCTCGGCTGCCGACAAAGATTTTGGGCTTGACCGCACTCTGAGCGTTTATGTGGCGCATTTGCCGGGGTACAACACCCAGGCCTTCATTATTTCGGAAGGACTGCGCCAAGGACAGGTCGCAGCGGAAGCTGACCTGATGGACAGGAGCCTGAAGGCGCAGCTGCGTGATGCCAGCCGCCGCAGCCACTATGTGGTGATTGTGGGTGGGCAGGAATGGGTGGAGGGCGGTGCCGCTGTGAAGGATTTGAGGCGCAATGAGCAAAAAACCGTACCAGTGGATGAGCTTCTCGATTATTTTCGCCGCATAGATTAAGTAACCGACATTGGGGAGGACGGATTTATGGAAGGGCGCACACATTACGCTGCGGACGTCACGGAACAGATGATTGGGGAAACGATCTCTGTGGCGGGATGGGTTCACAGGCGGCGCGATCACGGCGGGCTGATTTTTATTGATTTGCGGGACCGCACCGGACTGGTCCAGATTGTGGCCGAGCCTGTTCATGCGGAAAGCTTTTCGGAACTTGACCGTGTCCGCGCGGAATTTGTGGTGGCGGTCACGGGCAAAGTGCGGGCGCGTCCTGCCGGCATGGAAAATCCAGAGCTGACATCCGGACGCATAGAAATTGAACCTTCGCGGGTGGCTATCCTATCCGAGGCCAAAACCCCTCCGTTTATGCCGGTGGACGCGGACGCCGTGGATGAGGGATTGCGCCTCAAATACCGGTATATCGACCTGAGGCGCCCTTCGCTGCTGCGCAATTTTGTGCTGCGCGACAAGGTGCTGATTGCGGTGCGCAACTTCTTTCATGCCCACGGATTTTTAGATGTGGAAACCCCGTCTCTGGCGCGGTCCACTCCTGAGGGAGCCCGCGATTTTCTGGTTCCCAGCCGGCTGGCCCCCGGGGAGTTTTACGCCCTTCCCCAAAGCCCGCAGATTTTTAAACAGTTGCTGATGGTGGCTGGGTTTGACCGCTATTATCAGATCGCCAAGGTTTTCCGTGATGAGGATCTGCGTGCAGACCGGCAGCCAGAATTCACGCAAATCGACGTGGAGATGTCTTTTATGTCGCAAGGCGAGATTTTGGACATGATGGAAGCTATGCTGCGCCAGGTTTTCCGTGACAGCATGGAGGTGGATCTGGCGCCTTTTGTCCGCATGACTTGGCGGCAGGCTATGGAAGGATACGGCTCCGACAAGCCAGACTTGCGGGCAGGCGAACCGCTACGTGACCTGACTGCCCAGGTAAAGGCGCATATAGGCTGGCCTGTTTTGCGCGAGGCCGCATTCGTCGGGGGTGCCGTTCTCAGACACTACCAGCCATCGCGCCGACAACTGGATGCCTGGGCGGAGGCCGCCAAAACCCACGGAGCCAGCGGGCTGATCTGGATTGTGAAAACCGGGGAAGGTCTCCGAACGTCGGCGGGCAAGTGGCTGTCCGGAGAGGATCTGCTGCACCTGGCAGAAACGGCCCAGTTGGGACCGGATGACACTTTGCTGGTGGTGGCGGGAGAGAAATGGCCCAGTTTGGCAGCACTCGGCCAACTGCGGTTGGAGTTTGCCCGGCAGGAGCAGCGGGTTGAGGATGGGTGGCGTTTTTTGTGGGTGACGGAGTTCCCGCTGTTCGAATGGAGCGATGAGGAGAAGAGAGTGGTGTCGGCGCACCACCCATTCACTATGCCCCATCCGGAGGATGTGGACCTGATTGCGACGGATCCCCTAAGCGTCCGGTCGCAAGCCTATGACGTGGTCTTGAACGGCACAGAGCTGGCTTCCGGCAGTCTGCGGATCTATCAGCCCGAGCTGCAGTCGCGAATATTTGCGGCGTTGGGGTTGGATCCTGAGGAGACGGAAGAAAAGTTTGGCTTTCTCATCAATGCATTTCAGTATGGAGCGCCGCCGCACGGTGGAATCGCCTTCGGGCTGGACCGGCTGGTCATGCTGATGGCGGGAGCGAAGAGTTTGCGGGAAGTCATTGCATTTCCCAAAACGGCTCGTGGGTTCGATCCCCTGATGAACTCGCCCAGCTTGGTGGACACGCGGCAACTTGATGATGTAGGCATTCAGATTAAAAAATGAGAGCCCAGCAGAAGGGAGGAGATTTCTCCTCTCTTCTACCGGACTGCCGTGGGAATAAATAGATCCACTAACCCGATAATAAAGGCCGCGATCAGCGCCGCCAAGACTGAAACATGCATAGTCGGCACCACAAATTGCGCGAAATAAATGACCACTGCGGAAACTAGAAATCCGACGAGTCCGCGCCCGTACGGCGATGCGGACTTGCCGAACATGGCTTCTATCAAGTATCCAGCCAGCGCAATCACTAATGCCGCCAATATTGCTGACCAAAATCCCAGATGCGAAAATCCCGGCACGACATAACCCATGAACATCAACACCAGTGCGGCTACAACAAATCGCACTACGGTTCCTACCCAACTCATTGGTTCTCCTCCTTTCATTTCATTGTCGGTTCTAGTCTGGCGCGCGGGCAGTGAATTATTCCTCTCATAGTTTGGAGTGGTGCGGCGCACAATAGTATTGGAGCCCGCAGAACTGGCTCTAATCCAACTGATTGAGGGAGGGATTCCTTTGGCAAAGGGTGTGCCGCAGTCATTTCATGAGTTAAAGTCCCGTGTAGCTGAGAAACTTCACAACGGCGGTGAACACAACGTGCAAAGCGACGTTGTGGACATGGGTGACGCGATGCTGCAAGCCGGGGTTGAGCCGAAGAACGCGCAAGACCGCGTAGCAAAGCGGATGTGGCAGGCAAGCGGACCGAAACAGAAAGAGATGCTTGCAAATATGGTCACCCGTATGGCGAAGGACGACGACGACCTCTCCTAATATCTTGGGATGCCTGCCTTTGGCAGGCATCTCTTCTTTTTTTGGCTAAAGGCATTTTGTGGAAGTTATATTGGAAGAATTGGGCAAACTGGGACGGGCGAACACCGCGGCATAGTGGCGGCCAGTGCCGGTGAGACCGGTTCGGGCTTCCAGGCGCCGCGCGATTTAGCAGAGTCCAGGTAAAGAAGAAGGCCCGTACCATCGGTTGCATTCGCGCACTGGGGTCATTATAATAAGGGTTACAAATCCGGCTGTGTACGTGAAGACGACCGATATGTTTTGAGCCAACATCAGAACATAGGGAACCTGATCCGCAGTTAATGGCCGTCCGGCCCTGAATATAGGGGACTGCGAAAGTTAACGGGAGGCGCCCACCTGCTAGTAGCAGGTTCAAAACGTCGGTGTTCCACGGCATGGCGGGGCATAGAAGAGAAGATAGCATACTATCTTCTCTTTCTTGCTTTTCCCTGGTATTATCGAGGGTGAAATTGGAGGCGAATGTGTTGGCAGATAATGTTGTAGTGGTGAATCAATCGAATTTTCATTCCGTTATTGATCAGTCCCCGGTTCCGGTGATTGTGGATTTCTGGGCGGCGTGGTGTGTGCCCTGCCGCATGATCAGCCCGATTCTGGAAGAAGTGGCGGGGGAACGGCAGGGAACGGTGACCGTGGCAAAGCTCAATGTAGACGAAAATCCTACGATCGCTGCGGAATATGGCGTGATGAGCATTCCCACGTTGATTAAATTCCACGGTGGGCAAGAAACTTCCCGAGTAGTGGGTGCTCTGCCTAAGGCGCAGCTTCTCAAGAAATTAGGCCTCTAATGGGAAATATGGTTGACTTGCGTTCAGACACGGTCACCAAGCCTACAGCCGCTATGCGGGATGCCATGTGCCACGCCGAAGTGGGAGATGACGTGTATGGCGAAGATCCTACAGTAAACCGTTTGGAACGGGTGGCAGCCGAACTGTTGGGAAAAGAGGCGAGTGTGTTTGTGCCGTCGGGAACCATGGCCAACCAAATCGCTTTGCTCACCCATACTCAGCGCGGGGATGAAGTTTTCATCCACCGCGACAATCACATTTATTTTTATGAGGGTGGCGGCGCGGCCATGTGGTCGCAGGCCACTTTTACGGAATTGGCGGGGGACGAAGGACTGATGACTCCTGAGGAGCTTTCAGACCGGATCCGGCCCCGGAACATCCACCATCCCCGTCCGCGGCTGCTATCCTTGGAAAACACCCATAACCGTGCGGGCGGCGCCGCGCTGTCCCGTTCCCGCTTGATGCCCTTGGTTGAGGTGGCCCGGGAGTACGGGCTTCTTGTGCACTTGGACGGCGCGAGGATTGCCAATGCCGCCGTGGCCCTGCACGTGTCCATTGCCAGCTTGACAGCAGACATGGATTCCGTCTCCATGTGCTTTTCCAAAGGACTGGGCGCTCCCGTAGGGTCTATTCTTGCGGGCCCCAAGGACTATATTGACCAAGCCCGCGTGTACCGGAAATGGCTGGGCGGGGGAATGCGCCAGGCGGGCATACTAGCGGCGGCAGGATTGTATGCTGTCGAACACCATATTGACAGACTGGAAGAAGACCATGTCCGGGCTGCCCGTCTGGCGGAGCAGTTGCGGCAAGCGGGCTACCAGGTGGACCAGCCTTCCGTTCCGACGAATATGGTGATGG
>DAHWJO010000051.1:6020-20530 GCA_027344105.1 Sulfobacillus sp. | reverse complement strand
GCCCCCGCCATATCAGGCCATTTCCTCCTTGCTGTGATCTTCAGCCCAAACGGGTTTTTCAGAATACCGCATGAGGGCAGCTGGACAGTGTTGACCGCAGCAAGCAAAACATGACGCTCGTGAACGCCCCAGCTCGCTGTGGTTCCGCCCCATGGAGCCAAAGCTGGCGGGGATCTCCTTTTTGAGGGTATGCATCTAGCTCACCGAGTGTCCCATGGCCGGTCATAGCGGATTGGCGAGAGCACTCTCCCCGGCTAGTCTACCAATGGAGCACTAATCCCTGATCCGCGCTTACGGAACAATTTGTAAATCCCCACACATTTCGCGCAGACTGTTCCTGATTCATCAAATATTTCGCCCTCGACAAATACAGTGCTGGCCCCTTTTCTAGTCACGCGAGCATGTCCTATCACTTTCTTCTCGGCCTGAATCATTCTCAAATATTGGATAGTCAGGGAGATAGTGACCTGCCCGCTAACACCGGGGTCCCAGGCTGAACGCACCGCCACCCCCAGCAAGCCATCGAACATATACGCGGTGATCCCGCCGTTAACGGCGTTCGTACCCCCTCCGCCGCGGTGGTGATGCTCAACATCCAACTCCAGTGTAGCAGAGCCGTTGGCGGCTTCTACAATGCGCAAACCCGCCCATGAAAAGAAAGGATATCCGTTGGCCTCGCTGGGCGGCAGTGGCTTAGACTGTGACTGCCCGCTGATTCTCTCGTCCACCAAACCGCCCCCTGTTGACAATAGGGCATCCGCCTCCACTCCATCTTTAGAGAGATAGAGAGACCGGCCGTGCTGTGTCGCGCACGGCGTTCCCCCGGTCACGGCTAGCAGTTACTCCAATGCCAGCTCAAGGAAGAAGACGCCATCACCTGTTGTGGTGAGCCTTGCTCGTCCAGTATATCAAAATTCACCTCACAGGGTCATGAAAAACCTCGCCCTATTGTTCGCAGGCTCCTGCCATAGGGCAACAGCCCGCGAGGCTAAAACCCCCAAAAAGGCCTTGGCGTGTGCTGTGCGGCTTGCGCTGAAGTACGCCAGGTCTGCTTAAGGGCAGGCCGGAACGCCTCGGCAAAGACCCAGTCGCGTTTTATAAATTCAGCTGAGCCACATGATCCCTACCTACCTCACGCCATAAAAAAAGACCGCTACCCAGCAGCCGGTCTTTTTGCGCCGATGCGTGAGCGAACCTACAGCCATGCCATCACAAAATACCCAGCCATGATAACAAATAAGGCACTTAAAATGAAAAACAGTCCAAACACGGTAACATCCATCAACTCTGAGCCCGTACGACTGCCACCCGCCTGCAAAGTTCCCGAGGTCTCCATTTCCACGCCACCGTATTGAGCCATTTCTCTTACCTCCATTTATAATAATAGACTGCCAACTACAGACATTATAGCTCTTCTATACTAGTCTTAAAAGCCATATTCACCTTTTTTCACAGAATTATTTCTATAGGGCGATATATGAGCGCGTTGCTTCTCTGCCGCTCACAAGCCGCCCTCGTTCATGGTAGACTATGGGCGGCAATTCCAGCCTAATCACGGGCGCCCAGACAGACCAGCACACCGGTCAAAAAAGCCACCAGCGGCTCCCTCCAACGGGTTGCGCCCATCGGGTTTCCACGACGCAAGCCTGGTCCTGCTCTCCCCACATAAGGCCCGCGTCGCCACTGCGTCTCCCTAACCCTAAATCGAAAACGGCACCGATTTGTGGGATAGCCCTCAAATCGGTGCCGTTCAGACTTGCAAAAGATTTACTGGGATTCTCGGCCTCCCCATTAAGATTGCACCGCGACCCAAGTGATCTCGTCAACGCGCACCTCACCGCTGCCATGACACAGGCGGCACACAGCATATCCGCGCTGACCGCAACTGGCACAACCCTCTCCTTCACATTCCGGACAAATGTCTTCCCCATGTCCAAAGCACTGGTCGCAATCCTTCCACTCCCCCTTGGGAGACTTAGGGAACACGGGTAATCTCCGCGATTTCGACATCGTCATTTCCTCCATTCTCCAGTAAGATATTGTGATAGAACTCGAGGGCCAACCGTAAATCAATTACTGCATCCAGATCCTTCAAGTCGCAACCCAGCAGCGCTTGCAAACGCTCCAACCGGTAAGCCAACGTGTTGCGGTGCACATATAAGCGTTTAGCGGCTTCACGGGCCTGGCCATTGCTTTCTAGGTACACCTGCAAAGTCCACAAGAGCTCGCGGCTATAAGTAGTTTCCTCCAATAGCCCGCCCAGCTTTTCTTGTGCAAAGGTGGCGCGGACAGATGCCGGAACAGAATCGAACAGACGCGTCACTTGCCATGAACCTCCCTCAGGAGCGGTCGAATATCCAGCTGTATCATTGCGCACAGTCATTTCCTCCGTTTTAGCCAACCATCTTCTTCATGTTTCATGTTATGGTCTCTACGTTGTTTCCTTGCTTTTACCACTGTCAGCTTTTGGGGGCCTATTCGTCTCAATCCTGCCACTTTCCCTGCCTGGCGACCGCTACTGCATCATTGCCTTCCACTGTTTAATTAACCTGCGTTTAGTTTACAATAAATATTGTCAAGTTTCAAGCCCATTTCATTAATTTTATGTTAGATTTGCGGAAGATCGCGATAAACTCTTACAATAATTCAGAACAGGCAACGCCGCAGCAAGCATTGGGAGGGAATCATATTGGCTAAACGATTGCGAATCACGGTTTACGGACGCGTCCAAGGGGTGGGATTCCGCTATGCGGCATGGGAAAAGGCCGCCCAATTAGGGTTGAGCGGCTGGGTGAAGAATTCGGCGCACAGGAACCAAGTGGACCTCGAAGCCGAGGGTGCGAGGGCGGAACTCGAGACATTCGTGATGTGGCTAAACCAGGGCCCGGCACTGGCCCGCGTCGGCCGTGTTGAGCAGGCGGAGATAGCCCGCCTAGATGACACTGGTTTCACAATCCGACACTGACTAACGCAGGTCGGCCTCAGGCTCCCAGGAGAGGCTGGCCTTATGTGCCCACACACTGCGGGGATAGGAGTCGCGCAAATCACGCCATATTTTAGCAACATCCCGTGGACGTCCCGCCAAGTGGCTTGCAACTCCTTGGTAGTAGAGGCATTCAGGAATCCACCCGCTTTGCGGGAATTCTTGACACGTGGCCGCAAGCGTCTCGACAGCCTGCTCATAGTCTCCAGCACGAAGACCACCGAACACGCGGGCCAGACGCAAAAAGGGAATAAACTCATAAGGCGGCAGAAATCCTTCTTCCCGCATGAGGGGCTTGTGGTCGGCTGTCAGGGTAATCATGGTCGGGTACCAAATGACATCAGACGGCATCTCGTCCATTTTGACCGTTAGGTTCCAGTTCCCGTCAATTTCCCGGATGACCCGCTGGTCGCGCAGTGTGCGGCGTTCCAGCAATGCGCAGCCGGAGCAGCCAGGGCGGAAAACCACGGTGAGAATTGGCCGCCGGTTGCCGGCGCCGCCCCCTTCCGTTTCAAGAGTGCTGCCCATCTTCCTCCCCTTCCTGCCATTCGGCCGGCATGGCGTCCATGTCCCGCACCTGCCGTGCCACCCTTTCTTGCAGCTTAGAGTTGGCAGCGGGTTGAATCACGGTGGAGACTGTCCCTCGCGGGGGCAGTCTCCACCCGCACGTGTCGGCTGCCAATATGGCGGCCCCCCAGGCTGAGGCATCTGCTGGCACAGACTGCTCCAAGGGCACTTCCAGCATATCAGCCAGCAGTTGTCCCCACCGGTCCCGCCCAGTGCTTTCCCCCACTCCAAGGCTGTCCACCCGGCCTACAGAGGCTTCCAGACGGTTCAGAGCTCCTTTGAGGAGGCTCAGCAGGGCAATCACGACGGCACCCGCCAGATGCGCCTTACCGTGTTCCGGACGCAATCCCAAAAAAGACCCCGTCAGCCTGGCATTCCAGAACGGAGACCGTTCACCGTAAAGATACG
This sequence comes from Sulfobacillus sp., assembly GCA_027344105.1. GTDB lineage: Bacteria > Bacillota > Sulfobacillia > Sulfobacillales > Sulfobacillaceae > Sulfobacillus. The sequence continues at coordinate 16,572 of DAHWJO010000051.1, read as the reverse complement.
GAACAAAGTGCGGCAAATTTTCCGGTCCGGATGCCATTTCCTCTCCCACGCGGACGATCTCACCGGGCACCAGACCCAGAATGCCGCCTGCCCATGCCAAAATGTTGCCGGCATTGGACGAGGCTTGGCCCAGAAGATATCCATGGGAGGGTCCCATAAAGTAAGCAAAGCTTCCATGAGGAACGAATTCATCTGCACTCACACGGGACCGGGTGACCCGGATAGCCGCAGAGGTTCCCCACGACAGGACGCCCTTGGCCGAATCTGGACGCACACCCAGACCGTAGTGGGCCATAGCCCCATCGCTGCCGCCCGCCACGTACCCGTTGATCGCGGTGTCGCTTGAGGCAATGGCTGGCATTTGCTCGCTGTCCAATCCTAGAGTAGTGAGAATTTCTCCATCCCACCGGCCTGCCAGGTCCATCATGCCACTCGCAGCGGCTGTCGAATAGTCTGTGACCCAGCGGCCGGTCAGCCGGAAAATCAGCCAGTCTTTGAGTGACACGGGCCGCGTCCCCGGAGTGCGGCTGCTCAGAGAGAGCCATTTGACCGCAGCAGACATGGGATAAACCGGACACCCCGTGCGTGCATACCACTCTCCGGCCTGCCCTTGAACTCTAAGCGCCTCGGCTGCGGCCTCGCCTCTTCGGTCCATCCACGTCCATGACCGTGTCAGCGCCTGTCCACGTTCGTCAACCACTACAAAAGTATGCATCGCTATGCTGAACGCAACCGCCGACAGTGGAGCCTGTTGTCGGCATTCGGCCATGACCGTTTTAACCATTTGCTCAATTTCGTAAGGATCCTGTTCAAATGCTCCCATCGTCCCTGCGAACAACTGGGGCGCCTTCTGCCAGCGGTATGCCGGCTCTCCACCGCGGTCCAGCGCAACCGCTTTGACATGGGTGCTGCCAATGTCTATCCCTAAAACCCACGGATTTGCAGCCACGATACCACTCCTTCCCGGCTCCTCTAAGAAATCATGCAAGGCCCCATTTCTTTCTCCCCTTTTAGTGTAGCCTATTGCCGCGAGCCCACGACCTTCCATCATTGGGAATTTCCTTTCTGTTCCGGTAAAATAGTCTAGGGCATACAAGAAGGGATGAGGATCCATGGATACTGTTTCAGGGAAAGTGGTCGTGATTACCGGGGCAAGCAGCGGCATTGGCGAGGCCACCAGCAGGTTGTTGGCATCGCGCGGCGCACGGGTGGTTTTGGCCGCACGCCGGATTGACCGTCTAGAGACAATCGTCCAGGAAATCGTCTCGGCCGGTCACGAAGCGGCCGCTGTGCCGGTTGACGTGACACACCGCGGGACCGTAGAAAGAGCAAGGGACTTTGCCGTCGAGCGTTTTGGACGCATCGATGTGTGGATTAACAACGCTGGGCTCATGCCACTGTCCTACCTGGACAAGCTTCATGTGGATGAATGGGAGCGCATGGTCGATGTCAATATCAAAGGCGTGCTCTTCGGCATCGCAGCAGCCCTGCCGGTGATGATGCAGCAAAACGCCGGACACATTATCAACATTTCGTCCGTCGCTGGGCACAAGGTTGGCATGGGGGGCGCGGTGTACAGCGGAACCAAGTTCGCTGTGCGCGCTATCACGGAAGGGCTGCGCATGGAAGTGTCCGGCCGTTACCATATCCGCGCGACAATTATTTCACCGGGGCTCGTGGAAACAGAACTCCTGACGACCATCACCGACCAAGACGCCTTGGCGGCTTTAAGCGCCAGGGTGCCAGGCGCGCCACTCACCAGTCAATCCATCGCGGCGGCTATTGCCTATGCCGTCGAACAGCCTGAGTCTGTCTCGGTCAATGAAATCATTGTGCGGCCCACGGAGCAGCTGAATTAGCTGCCCGCACGGCCTCGAAACCAGCTGAGCCACCGCCGGTAGTATTCCAGGGAGCGCGGAACAAAATCACCACACCGAACAATATGGTCCACGGGCACTAGTTGCCGTGGACCATTTTCCCATCCATGCAGCACAATGGCCGGCTCCCGAGAGGCAAACAGAGATTCTAGCGATTCCAGGTCGGCTGCGTATAGGGCGGCTACCTCTGCGTCCTGGAAGCAAAACATCTCCCCAGTGATGGGACGGTTCAGCACATGGGCATACTCAAAACAAAACTCGTTGTTCCACTCCGTCTCGGTCCGAAACGACTCCTGGCTCAAATTCACAAACCGCAGGTGGTCGAACCCAATATGGAGACCCAATTCCTCTTCAATCTCCCGCACGCCGTCTTCCGGCCCCTCACCCCGCTGAAGATGCCCCGCTGCGGAGATATCGAGAAGACCTGGGTGATTAGCCTTGTCCTTGGCGCGGCGCTGCACCAGAATGGCCAACCGTCCTTGGTAATGCCCGCCAATCCAGCAGTGAAACGTCTGATGCCATAGTCCTAGACGGTGAACTTCCTCCCGGCTGGCATAGCCCGCCAACTGGTGTTGGCTATCAAAGACATCAAGATATTCAGTGGCCATCAGACTGCACCGCCCGCTGGGGTAAACGTTCCCATAATCTGCGCCCGCCTCGCTCCTGTCACCTGGGGAATGTTAATGGGGATGTTTTCGGTGAACTGCCAGCCGAAATAAGCAAATGCCATAGCTTCTTTGATGTCCTCGGGAATTCCATACTCGCCGGTGGTCTGCCACGGCCGGGCCAGATTGAGTTGCCCCGCGATTTTAGCCATCAGCGCCCGGTTATGGGTGCCTCCCCCAGCCGCAATCAGGGCCACTGGGCCTTTGGTCACCCGCTCCAGAGAACGGCCTATGGTCACGGCGATCAATTCACCGGCGGTCGCCAAAATGTCCGGCAATGACGCATTGGCTGCCACCCCATCCTCCCAGAGCTTCTGGACGTAGGTCTGGCCAAACTCCTCCCGTCCTGTGGACTTGGGCGCCGCTTTCTCAAAATAAGGGTGACGCAGCCATTGCTGCAGCAGCCGCCGGTTCACCTCACCCTGCGCCATCTGCCGCCCTCCCTCATCCATTACCGCCAGGTTGCGGCTAGCAGCCATCATAAGCCCATCCAGAATCATATTAGCGGGACCGGCGTCCCACGCCGTCACCGAGTCAATAGACGTGGAGGGTTGGAGGACGGTCAGGTTGGAAATCCCCCCGAGATTCAATAGGACCCGGGATTCTGACCGACTGTGGAACATGACATAATCATAGTAAGGAACCAGCGGAGCTCCCTGGCCTCCGAGTGTCACATCCCGCTGACGGAAATCCGTCACGACCCCTATCCCGGTTTTTTCCGCGAGTACGTGAGGATTGCCAATCTGCCAGCTAATCCCCTGCTCAGGATAATGCGCGACCGTGTGGCCGTGGCTTCCAATCACCCGGATGTCGCCGGCTGCAAGTCCCGCCGCATCCAGCAGTCCCTGCACGGCATCCCCCAGCCATTCTCCGAGCCTGATATCGGCGCGCTTCACCTGCAGGGCCGCAGCGTTCGGTTGGGCGGCCTCGAGCAGACACTGGCGTTCATCGGGACTGAATGGCCGGAAGATGCTGGCCACCAGAGTCGATGCGGGCTCCCCGCCGGGCTTGACCTCGATCACAGCCGCATCGATCCCATCCGTCGAAGTCCCAGACATCAGTCCTACCGCCAGCCGTTTGTTCTGATCCATTTCACTGTCGTCCCCCCACTCCGCTGGTCTTCCTCGCTACTGGTGCCGTCAAGGCGGCGAGCAATCCCTCTCACCCTTAGAAGGTCATCCACGCATCATCCGCCAGCAAAATTGCCCGGGTCACCCCGTCAGCGGTCACCCGGACCGGTTCGGCCAGCATGCCCGGCTGTTTTTGCACCAGCATGCGCCGGACGTCGACTCCTCGCGGCAATTGAAACTTGACAGTAACCGTTCCCTTCGAAGGGGGTTGGGACTTGCTGAACCGCCCTGGCAAGTCCACATGCCCGCCGAACACTGTTTTATTCAAAGACGTGTCCTTCGTCACTTGGGCGTAGCTATCGATGCCCTTCATGGAAATAAAGGTCGACCCTGCTGGCGCGTACACTCGCACCCATGAGTGATACGGCACAGTCAGCCACCAATTCACAATCGCGGGGTCAACCCAGTGGATAGTGACGGTCTCTACATTCCTCCCCTTCACGGATTTGACTTGGACGTCATACGATTCCCGCACATAATAATTGTCTTTATGGCCCAAGAGATTTTCGTCGACCACCTGAATATAATTGCCATGGACTTTAGTAGGAATAATACCCGCCCAGTGATAGCGGGCCGCAGTGGCCTCCGCCTGTTTATTGTCAAAGTAGAGGAGCACCTGTTTGTGATTCAGTGCCTGCCTCAGCGTTTCGCTCACTTTCAGCAGTTCCGACACGTGCCCGTGAAATACTTCGTGCATGAGCTCCTTCATCATCGTGCCAATGAAGAGCTTTCTCAAATTGGCAGGCAGTCCCATGCCTTCGGCCATATATTCCATTTCATAGTTGGCATTTTGGGCGGTTAAGTGAATGGTCTTTCCACCCACGGTTGGCACATTCAGCCCGCCTACATCTGCAATGAGGTCGTCGACAAACCAGGTGTCAATAAACACGACCCCATTGATCGGAGGGGCACCGGGAATCGAGCGGTAGAACCGCTGTATTGTCGCGACAGTCTGGGGCACATCAGGCGAGGTATTGGCGTCCCGGAGATGCCAGTATTTTACCGGCAAGTAGGCTCCAATCACAGTGGGGGCTGGCGGATGGTACGTGACCTCGGAATCCAGTTGCTGGATATTCTGCGACGTAATCTTTCCCAATCTCCCATCATGAAAGGGAACATAAGCGTAGGCCGTCATAAATCCCCCCGTGGCCCGAAGCTCCCCGCTATTTTGAAAAATAAGGAAGTAGCGCACAGCATGGGGGAATCCCACCAACTGCGCAAATACTGGATGCGGTCCGACCATCATCGGCAGTATATTCATGAACGTCTCGCTAGCCGATTGAATGGCAGGCATATTCAGGCCCCTGCGCACCAGCAATTGGGGGATCTTTGCCGGATCGACTTGTTGAATCTCCCCATTAGCCTTCTCTAACAACGGCGTCATAGCTTTCATATTGAGCCCAGCTTGCGTCACTGCCTGATTCATCAGTGTAGCTTTCTGGCGAGACGAGAGGCCCGTCTGGCTAGCCGCGCTCAGGAACGGATCCAGACCCTCGCGGATCGCATGAAGATAATCGTGGCCCGCGCTTAAGAGGGTCATTCCATTGAGCCAGTAGCCCCGGATTACTGGAAGCGCATCGGCCCATGCCGTCAGGTACAGAGCGTCGTGAACATGGCCCAGTGTTCCAGACAGCTTGGTCACTTCTATCCCGAGAGCTACATAGCGCTTGGCATGGAGATCCTGTTTGAGAGCGGCTGCCTCAGCTTTCAGACTGTAGTAGCCCCAGGCCACCGCCAGTCCCGGCAGGATCACGGCGATAAACACCAGTAATAGAATAACCCGTCCCCACCGTACACGCCAAAGACGTCGAGGGGTGTCTGACGGTTTTGCCATACCCGGACCATCCTCCTCCACGTCTGTCTCTCCCCCCATTTTACCCCAAGAATCGTTTTTCGGTAATGTCCGCGCCGCCGAGTCCGCCATGGGGCATGGCGTGCATGTCTGCTCCCTGAACTTGCGTGTCTTAACCGCTCAAGGAGCATTCCCTCTCAAATGTCAGTGGTGCGGACGAATTACATTGGCACAACTGATAACGAAACGTCTGCGTATGGAGTCGTGGACAGCTGAACTGGCTGGACTGCGTGCACAACGCCGCCCAGCTTAAACAAATGCTCGGTGTGGCTATCCCGGACGGCTTTCCGAGCCAACCCCTCCGCGGATAACCGCAAACATTCGAACGCAAACTGAAACGTCTGCAACGGCAAGCGTCACGGCGCAAGAAGGCGGTTCGCCAATTGGCGAGCCTGCATGAGCATATTGCGACTCAGCGAGCCGACAACGCGCACAAAGTGTCCCGCGATTTAGTCACCCGGTACGGGTTGATAGCCTTTGAGGCTCTAAAGATTGTGAAAATGACACAGAATCAGCACTCGGTTAAAAGCGTTGCGGATGCGGGTTGGAACATGCTCGTACGATTCACGGCAAACCATGCCGAAAGCGGCGTGTGGTCCCAGCCAATCCGCAGAACACCACGCAAGAGTGTCCGCAATGCCATGCACTGGTGCATAAGGAGCTCAAGGACCGGACGCCTCACTGCTTGCATTGCGGATACGTGCAAAACCGAGACACTAACGCGACAGAGAACAATTTTCCCAGCGCGGCCTAACGAGAGACCAACGGGCTCGGGCGGACTCTTCGGGGACCGGATGGAGAACACGCCGCCGAGACGAACCGGGAAGCCCCTGCCTTTAGGCATGAGGAGTCGTTACGGAGCAAAGATTTGAAGCGTATTCCGGTTTTTAGTGCGGTTCCCCGGATGTGCCGGGGCGGGATTTCCTTCGTGTTCCCAAGTCGTTGCCAACAGCGCATAAGGTCTACCCTCGTTGCGGAAATAGCGTGGGCGACACCTGGCAGCCCTTATCGGGCAACAAGCCAGAATCGCTGACATTTCGCGATCCTGGCTTGTTTTTAGAGAAGGCTGTCTGGCAACGGCAGTTCCGTATGGCCTACGGCGACCAGTTCGCTGTGGGGAGAGTCAACCGCCTTCAGCACCCCCGAGACAATCTCCTGATGGGTCAGCCACCGGTAGCCCCCAGCCGCTGGCTGATACCCCAGCTGGACACGCTGATAACGGCAGGTGGCGGGCAGCACGCCCCGGGGAGAAACACTGGAGATTCGGATACCCCGGAGATCGAGCAAACGCCACTGGTCGTGCCGGTAGCCCACCACTTCCTCCCCAATGGCCCGGAGCACAGGGTCCCGGGGCTCATGGAGCCATGCCACAACCAAATCAAACGGCCCTTGCATAAGCTGAACATGTTCGACCCACTTATGCACCTTCCTGTCATCATGGTAATCGAAAGCCAAGGGAGTCATATAATGCGCTCTTGGATCCAGTCGGTCCAACAGGCTCTCCAGCCGTTCGGGACTGCGGCCAATAACCGTCACCCAGTATCCCCGCTCAATTAACTGGGGAGTCAGGTCAGCCAGCATGCCCGTGCCGCCGACCACCAATGCCTGCTTCACATATACCGTTCACGTGGGCTCTTCCCTAGGGAACCCGCCCAACCGAGAACTTGTCTCCTCTCCGCGATCTCGTGTGCCAGGACGCCTGTCTCAAAAGATATCCAGAGCCCGGCCGCACACCCTTCATCACGCTTGCTTCAGCATAGCATGATACCCACCGAATTTCAGTTCGATTTCGAGATCCACCAATAGTTTGGCGATAGGACATCCCCTACCGGGTCAAATGTTCTGACCGTTCCATGAATGGTCGCACTGTGCTCATTGAAATTGGGAATCCACGGAATGAACACAGCTGGCAGCTGCTCTGCTGCATAGCGTTCATAGGCGTAAAGCGCCTTCAGGGTCTGGGCACTGGTCCCCGGCAGATATGATGCTGCAATCAGTTCGTCCATCTTTTGGCTGCTGTAAGATCCTGAGTTTTCTGCCCCGTTGGCACCAAAGAGGCCACCACCCGTCGGGTATGGGTCTGTTCCGTATGTCCATCCCCCATTCCAATCAATCATGGCCCATTGAGAGGCATTGGATGGACTGTCACTGATCACGGTGTCAAAGGGCTGAGAAATCAGGGTGACATGGATGCCTTCAAGGGCCCAGTCGCTCTTAAGCAACTGCACAACATTGGTGGCTGTCTGGCTCCCCGACGCGTAGTCCAGGATAAAACTCAAGGTCATTCCATGTTTTTCCATAACCCCATTGACAAGATGCCATCCATTCTTCAGCAGCAACTGCTTGCCCTTTTGCGGATTGAAAGGGTAGGGATTGACTCGCAGGGCTGGATCGAAAAACGGCGTGGCTGGCTCGGGGGCTACCGTAGTGTCATCCACCGCCCCATAACCTTGGTACAGATGCTTGATGATAGCTGGCTGGTCCACTCCCATTTGCAGCGCTTGGCGCACCGGCAGAGAACTGAATGCCTGACCCATCTTGCCCGGAGCCTTGGGACTGAAGTTGTCGAGAATATAGTTGAAACCGAAAGGATAAGCTACGGAGAAGACATCCTCCGTCAACTGGTTCCGCACCTTGAGCAAAGAGGGCGGAAGGTAGCCCACGTTCACCGTCCCCGTCTTGAGCGCATCAAACTCGCTGGCCGAGGAGGTCTCGTACTGGAAGATGACCTTGGCTAAGAGAGATTTGTGTCCGTCATAGGCTTTATTGGGAACAAATGACCAGTAATTGTTCGGTGATGAGCCGGCGAATCTATAGGGCCCGTCTACTACTTGATAGGCCGCAGATGACGGAGAGTTGGCGATGGAATCGATGTATTTCAGTTCTTGTACCGCATTGTTTGGATATTTATTCCAAACGCTTTCGGGAACCGGCACAATTTGGTTGATCCCGTTGCGCAAGAACCATTGCTGGTTCTTCGGCGTGTTCAAAGTAATAACGACCTGGTCGGAACCCTGCGCGACTACGCTCTTCCACAGCCCGGGCATCCCCCCAAATCCTTCTCCAGCAAAAGCCCACGGCAAACTGGAAGCTCCAGAGCTGGCTTCTTTCATCAGGCCATAGGTAAACACCACATCCTGAGCCGTAACAGGCTGTCCATTTGACCAATGCCACTTCTTGTTTAGGGTTACCACATACCGCGTGCCCTGGCTATTCCACGTGACTCCTGAGGCCAGTGACCGCGAGTAGTCGACCGAATCGTTCCGGGAGATGTGGAGCAGCGGCTTGTACATCATGTCATCCACTTGAAAATTCACCACGGAATCGGCGGTCAACGACATGACCGGGAAAAACCAGTTCGGTGACGTCTGCACCGGCAGCGCCACCACCGCAGTGCCGCCCGGCGCCGGGGCACCTGTGGCGGGCGGTTCGGCAGACGTGGAACCGCAGGCGCTGACGCCCATGCTCAGAATAATGCAGCTTCCCAAGACCTTGACCTTTGATATCATCGTGGAGCCTCCATATCGATTGTATACTGACGCATAATTATACATCATCGCAACTAGTCGTCAACCCCTGCTGAATTCTCCTAGTGCATATCCCGCCGATCCAGGTCACGTGGGCAAAGACCCACTGCCTTGACCATCGCCACCTCCTGTGCCGGACGCAGAAGAGCCTGCCGGATCCGGCAGGCTCTTCTTGGTGCATTTATCAATAGATAATTTCAACCAGCGTTGCGCTGAGCCCCCGTCTTAGGAGTTTGTGCCGGGTATGCGTGCACGGGCAGTACATCCCGCCCAAAAGCAGGATTGATCACATCCGCTGCCGAAGCGTAAAATGCCAGCAAAGCCGTAATCAGGCCTAAGTAGCCTCCGGCCACAGTAATGGAGGGATTCGTCCAAGTGCCTATCGCCAGCACCACAAAAGTCAGCCACAAAAAGAGGAAAACGAGCTGCAGGGCGCGATTGGCGCGAAACGTCGCCACCCACATATAAAATGTAAAAACACCCCATATAAAAAGATACCATCCCACGAACGCTGCCGGAACCTGAGCCCCGAAGTAATGGGCAAACAGCGCGAATGACCACCAGAAAGCTCCATAGGAAAAAAAGGCCACCGTGCCAAACGTGTTGCCGCGCGGGTACTCCAGTACACCAGCCACCATCTGTGCCGTGCCCCCAAAGGCCATCGCCAAAGCGATCACCATGCCCATGGCATGGGCGTTGAACCACCCCGCGTTAATCATACTCAGCATCCACGTCGTAAAAGCAAAACCAGCAAGGCCCAGCGGGCCAGGATTAGCGACTTTCCCAATCATCTCATCCAACCTCCTAGTTTATTGAGGAGCGCCCATACTTATCAAGATGAGGTGCGGCGCAGAAACCCTTCTAGTTTCCACGCCTTTGCGGGTCATAGACCCGGCAATCAAGGACTGACCATCTGGTGAATTGTGTCTACAATCTCAGGATTCGCCAAGGTGGTGACGTCCCCAACCTCTTTATTGTTTGAGATGGATGCCAGAATTCTGCGCATAATCTTTCCCGAACGGGTCTTCGGCAAATCAGGAACGATCCAGACCTTGCGGGGGCGGGCAATCGGCCCTATTTCCGTCACAATGGCATTGATAATGCGCTGGCTGAGCTCATCGGACGGCATCACTCCGGGCTGCAAAGAGACATACAGTTCTGGAACGGTTCCCTTCATGTCATCGTGCGCCGCAATGACCGCGGCCTCGGCCACTTCATCCAGCTTCAGCACGGCCGACTCCAGCTCTTTGGTTCCGAGCCGGTGTCCGGCCACATTGATCACATCGTCGATGCGCCCTAGAATTCGGAAGTACCCGTCAGACGCCAGCATAGCTCCATCTCCGGCCATATACGGCCAGTCGCGCCAATCTTTGCTGTCCGGGTTTTTGCAATATTTCCCGTAGTAGGTGGAGACAAAACGTTCGGGATCCCTCCAGATGGTCTGCAGTATCCCCGGCCACGGGTTGCGAATGCAGATATTTCCTCCCCGTCCCGATCCAGC
>DAHWJO010000051.1:0-6010 GCA_027344105.1 Sulfobacillus sp. | reverse complement strand
CGTGCCCCTCGTCATCGTAAATCACCGGATGAATGCCAGGAATGCCTGGCCCTGCACTGCCGGGTTTCATTTTGTCGAGGGCAGGCACCGTACTGCACAAAAATCCCCCGTTCTCCGTCTGCCACCAGGTATCAACGATCACCGCCTCGTCTTGGCCGATCACATGGTAATACCAGCGCCATACATCCGGCTCGATAGGCTCGCCAACGGTGACCATCAGTTTAAAATGATAGCCGTAATCCTGAGGAGTGATATTTGGCGCCATTCGCAAACTGCGTATGGCCGTAGGAGACGTGTGGAAAATATTCACTCCCAGTTCCTCAGCAATCGCAAAAGGGCGGTTGGCATCAGGATATGATGGGACCCCTTCATAAATCACCGAGGACGCGCCTAAGGCCAAAGGACCGTAAACAATATAAGAGTGCCCGGTAATCCAACCAATATCAGCCATGCACCAGTAGACGTCTTCCGGCTTGATATCCAGGATATTTTTGCTGGTGGCTGCGGCATACGACAAGTATCCGCCAGTGGAATGCTGCACGCCCTTTGGCTTCCCGGTGGATCCGCTCGTGTACATCAAGAACAGCGGGTCCTCCGCACGCATGGAAACCGGTTCGACACGCCGCCCCCGGTACTTCTTCAGAAGGTCGTTGACGATGACGTCCCGTCCCTCCACAAGCGGGGCCTCGCTGGAATACTTTCCAGGGTGCCGTTCAAACACCAGCACGGTATTCACCGTCTGCCCTGCCTCTTTGGCCCGGTCTACGGCAATATCCGCCTTGTCTTTGTGGCTAAGCCACTTTCCTCCGCGGTAGTAACCGTCCATCGTAATCAGAACGTCGCTCTCCGAATCTATAATGCGGTCAGCGCAAGCCTGCCCGCTGAATCCTCCAAAAACCACCGAATGTATGGCACCCAAGCGGGCACAGGCGAGCATGGCCACCGGTAGTTCCACGACCATCGGAAGGTGGATGGTCACCCGGTCACCGCGTTTCACCCCGGCATAATCCTGCAACAGCGCCGCGAACTCATTGACCCTAACAAACAGTTCCTGGTAGGTCACCACCTGCTTGGGTTCTTCAGGGCGCTCCGGAACAAAGTAAAACGCCGCTTTATTACGGTTGTCCGCCAAGTGCCGGTCTATGCAATTAACCGACGCATTGAGCTTCCCGCCGACGAACCACTTCCAGAAGGGAGGGTTGCTGCCGTCGAACACTTGCGCCCAGGGGCGGTCCCATTGCAGAAGATTCCCATATTCCGCAAAATACTCAGGAAAGTTCTCCAGTTCAAACTTTCCCATCGCGGCCGCATCCCGAAAATTGGCCTGCTCGATAAAGCTCTCGGGCGGGGAATAATATTCTTCTTCGTGCCAATGCACTGCAATCTCTGTTTCAGACACCTTTGCGTTGTCATCCGCCATAGGTTAATCTCCTCTCAAAACGGAACTTTTACTTTCTGAGAATATTCAGTAATAATCCCAATATTCGCCCTTCCTTTCTCAGTATACTAGTTATTCCAGTTTTCATGGCAAGTTTGCGCGGAATTTTTTATGGGGGTTTCAACCCTCTGCATAATTGACTATCATACGGGTGGATACTGTCCAATACAGCGGGTTTGAAAAGGAGCCTTCTCGTGCCACGTTATTTTGCCTTTGTTTCTTCTTACTGCGACCGGGGTCTCACCCTGCCGCGCAGGCATACCCAAGATTCCGCGGGCTATGACCTGGCCTCTGCCGGCCACGTGGAAATTCTTCCGGAGCAAACGGTTCTCGTACCGACCGGGATCAAGGCTTACATGCCAGCGGGAGAAGTCCTGCTGATTGTGATCCGCAGTTCGTGGGCCATTAAAAAACACTGTGTCTTAGCAAACCAGGTCGGAGTGATCGACCGCGATTACGTCGATAATCCGGAGAACGAAGGGCACATCTTTATTCCCCTCACCAACCACGGCACCGAGACCGCTGTCGTTGAGGCTGGCGACCGGATCGCCCAGGGACTCTTCGTGCGCTTCGGGATAACGGATGACGACACCGCTTCTTCCGTGCGCACAGGCGGATTTGGCAGCACGACAAGCTGACAGAATGAAAGACGGGGCCCGGCAATTTATGCCGGGCCCCGTCTTTGTTCTACTCTTTACTGTGCGTGGTGGTGCGCCGTACGCAGGGGAGTCAAAACCCCTAAAGCAAGCACCGTACCCAAAGCCAACTCCCCGAGACCCAAGCCCAGCTGTTCCCCCCGAAAAGGCATGATGGCTAAGCTGATGGTCCCGAATCCCGCGATGCCGAGCACACTGCCTCCCGCCATGCGCAGCAAGCCAAATGTTTTCCTAAGAGACCCCACGCGTGTCATCTCCTTTACCGGCAGCCGAGTGCATCTGGCGGTAGTAGAAGTCCTTCCAGACCAGCTTATACACCCCCAGGTAGCGGGGCACCTTGTTCCATCCGGGAATCCATGGGGTCAAGGCCAAAGCCAGCCAGAAGACAAAACCGATGCTCAGAGCGATAGCGTCATTGGCGGGTGAATTCGCCACAAACGGCCACTGGTAAATCCATGTGGGAATGGTCATCCACCATGCTCCCGGGTAACCCACCACGGCGGAATGCTCAATGCCCCACTGCGTGCCCTTCAACCGCGGGGGCGCAGCCGCATTGTGCAGAGGATCGCCTTCCAAGAACAGAAGGTAATTCTGGTTGTCGAAACGCGTCACCACGTTGGGATTGCGGATGAGGGCCCCGGACATCAGCCCGCTCTCCCCCAGTTTGAGAGTGTCGTTCATCAATGACGGCACCGGCCCGTAATTTCCGGCGGGAACCACGACCACTCCATTCTTCACCGTACCCTTGGCCAAAGCCGTCTCGTAATTGTTGGCCCATGTTACCTGCTGCGCTGGCGAGGCGCTTTCGAAGGCGTTCAGCGGCGGCGTGATGGCCGGGTTGACCGTCGCTGCCATCCGCAGCGGTTTGATAATAAAGTCGTTCTCTGCGTTCAGCGGGTGGAGAACGCCGACCCACTTCTGAAACACGAACTCCAAGTTCCCTGTACCGTTGTTGTAAGGCGGTCCGTAACTGGCCATGCGGCCCTGACCGTTCAAGTCCCTAGTCGTCATCGCCTCAAAGGCGACCGGATTTTGAATAGCGTTGTTCTGGATAGTCAGAGGGGTCTTTTCCGGCACCCCGAAAAGACCCGCCAGCACCAGCACCAGCACCGACACAATTCCGAGCGTCCCCATCAAATGCTTCATGAAATCTTCCGGCATGTACCGGTAATTCTTGACCATGTCCTCCTGCGCATGGGTAGCCATTGTTACTTTGCCTCCTTTGATGTGGCGGCCTCTTGCGTTACGGGATAAGGCGGGACCACACCTTTAACCCGCACGCGGTAAATGTGCCCGAAGATAATCAGGCTCAAGGTCAGGGGGAGCACCACCACGTGCATGCCGAACATCTGCCCCGCATTTGGCAAGTTCACCCATCCAAGCCCTAAGGCATTCAGCCCGTCTTTAGCCTGCACCGCATTCCACTGGGAGTAGAAGTCACCATTGATCAAGAACCCGGTGAATGCTGTGGGGATGGCAACAATCATAGCCACAGCGCCCAGCAGCCAGGTTTCCCGGCGCCCTCCGCGCCACGCTCCCGTAAAGAACACCCGCCAGAGATGGAGCATCATAAAGAAGAAAAAGGCTTGCACCGACCAAAAATGCACTGCCGCTGCAAATCGGTCTGCACCGTTATAAGACCAGCTGGCCGGTCCGTTAGCCGCCAGCACCACTCCGGAAATAATCAGCGCCACAAAGCTGGAGGCCGTCAACGACCCTAACATATACATAAAACCTTGCGCGTACTCGGGCATTTTTTCAGGCAGCCAGGTATCCACTGACATTGCTTCGGTCAGGGCCTTGCGGGATGCCGTTGTCCAGTTCGCCATATTGCGTTCCTCCTCTGTTCATCTTTCCGTGTTCCAAAGCCCGTCTCAGTGGTGCCGACTCGGCCACAGCAATCCTACGACAAACGTCACGAGAAACAGCGCCTCTACAATCCAGTTTCCTGTCTGGGTTGTCATATTGTCACCTTCCTTTTAAGTCCAGTGTAGGGTGCCCGGATGCTACTTTCTAAATTCCCAATGGCGTTCGGTCTTTCACGACTCGGCGCCGACACCCCTTGCTGTTCAACATTTAGTGTATCGGGTCAGGGTCACCCGAAAGAGATGCATGAGGCCCTCATTTGCAGGGTCCACCGGAGCACAGGCCGTGGGGCCATTTGGCCCTACCCTTATGATCTTTAGCACTACCGGAAATCTCCGCGACCGGGTCATTTTTCCCGAACTGGGTCCTGTCCATCACACACGGCTGGCCCCGATGCCGCTCCGCGCCCCGCTAGGTAGGAGGACTAACCAGCTTAATTGGCCGCAGGCTTCGGCGCAAGACAGTCCGGTCTCCGCCTCCCCCAGAAGATCTCCCTCCAAAAGCCCAGAGCCATTGTATAAGATTTCCCGGCGCTCTTGCTTGACATAGACGCCAACACTACACGACCGAACGCCAAATCCACCGGGGTCTGCCGGCCATCACAACCGAAAACGTCGGACCGGTCATATTTATTTAGGGTCAAACCCATTTTCGGCAGTTTTGTCGATTAAACCTGTACCATGCCATTTCGGGTCGATTAAAATGCCTTAAACTTGCACCAATGGCCGTAACCATTTCGTGGAGCCCTGCGTTACTCTAGGTAGAAGACTGTGAGTTAAAGTTTTTATATAGGAATGGTAGGTGATACCCATTGTTGGAAACACGTACGGGCAAACATAGACCTCGCCGATTCGGTGCATATCTCTGGCCGCTGCCAGTCCTTGCGGTTGGGGTGGCGGCTTACATGCTGTGGCCCCGGGCAACCCTCAGGCCTAGCACCACCGCTCTGGCCCGCCTATCCGTCACCGGCCGGGTATTATCGGCCGACGCCACCAACGCCGGCGGCCAAACCATCCCCTTAGTCGTAAAAGACGGGCGGCTGTGGCCGTCCAAATCACTGAAGGCTGGTTCACGCTACCAAGTGGAGGTGTCCGTAGCCGGCCCCGGATGGTGGCCTTTCGGTTCAATCTCCGTATCAGATTTTGTCAAAACACCTAAGGATCCTATCCTCACTGCCAGCAATTTAATGATTTCCCCTGGCAAGCCTTTATCTTTATCATTGTCTTCTCCGGCATCCGTCGTCCGTGTCACAGCCAGTGGCCGTCTTAGTGAGGTCCACGCTAGCATTCCGCAATTGGTTTACTCGATCCACAGCCCCGGAACTGCCCCGGGCCAGCAGGGCACGCTCACTGTGGAAACCCAGGCCCGGGCCTGGGAAAGCGTTTCGACACCCAAAACCTTGAGCTGGCGCACCCCCGGATGGCTCACGGTCGCTGGGTCACCTAATGTCAATCTGCCCATCAGCCTGTTCGCCCCCCTGGTGCTAACGTTCTCGCAACCAGTCGCCAATCCTACACTGGTCCCACAGATGAGTCCCCAAATTCCAGGACACTGGACATGGGAAAATTCTCATACTGAGGAATTTATTCCGGATGCCACAAGTTGGGGTTACGGCCCCGGCGCCGTGGTCAATGTGACTGTTCCCGGCGGAAGCAAAGGCTACGTGGCGACAAACGGCGCCTATTTCCCGAAAAGCACTTCAATGTCCTGGTCTACAGCTCCCGGGTCCACCATGCGTTTGCAGGAACTGTTGGCCAAACTGGGCTACCTGCCATTAAAATGGGCCCCGACCACCCCTGTCTTGCCGACACTGGCGGCGCAGATCGCCGCGATGACCTCGGCGCCTGCAGGACAGTTCCAGTGGGCATACCCCAGCACCCCTGCTCCACTCAAAAGCCTATGGATTCCTGGCCAGTACAACGTGATGGTTCAGGGGGCGGTAATGAATTTCGAGAGAGTTCAGGGAATGCCGACGGATGGAGTCGCTGGGCCTGCTGTGTGGAAGGCGCTGATTAACGCTGACTTGGCCAACCAGACAAACCCCGATGGC
>DAHWJO010000050.1:0-20616 GCA_027344105.1 Sulfobacillus sp. | reverse complement strand
CAGTGTCCACCATGCGATTCGCGCCGTCAGACTCCAACTACTGGGGATGACGCGCGGGGCGCCACCGCGGGACGTTGGGTCATTGAAGGCGACCTCGCCAGATACGTTTGGGCTAAGTCCGGATCGAAGGCCCGGAGTTCATCAATCTGGATCAAACTTTTTAACCGTTTGAAGGCGATTGCGATTTGCCACCGGAGACGATAGAGTTCGAGAATCTCGGCCGCGTCCGCCTTCTCTTCCGGCAAGGTCGCGAGAATCAACACATAATCGGCTGCTTCCAAGGTGGCCTGGGAGACGGTCTGTCTGTGATCCCGGGCATCCTTTCGGGCGGTCCGTCGCGCTGTTTCGGTGGCCGCCGCTGATTTTCGTATTGCCACAATCCGCACCCGCAGGGTGGGGCGGTCCTTCGTCTCAGGGATTTGCACCCACCATTCCCCCGGGGCGGCATCGGGGAGCGTGCGTACGGCTTCCAGCACAGACCACGGAGTGCCGTCCAAGTCTTGGAGCCGCAAAGCATTCCAGCCGAACCGGACGATGACATCGGCGTGCTGACCCTGAACCCACGCCAAGGCGGTGGGTTTGGCATAATTCCGGTCGGCTCACACCACATCGCGGGGCCGTAAGTGCAAGCGCGTCAGAGACTCCCCGCTCCGTGAGCTCCACGTGGTCCCACCGGCCCGTGCCAAGATTCCACTGAGCATGGAGCCGCCACGTGGTCCCCGAGCTGCCCGGTCGTTGAATCGTACTCCCATCCGTCAGCACGAGCCGAAACCGGCTCTTCACGGTGGGGCTGATGCCTTGAGAACGGAACCACTGATCTAAGAGATGACCCAACCATGCGGGCGCACGGCGTAAGCGGTTTAAGACCGCGACATCCGAGAGATCCGCCAACCCGATACGGCTGGCCCACGCCGCTGTGGTCCGCAAGGACCAATCGTTCCAGGCATAGTCGAGAATAATGCGGAGCAATGTTTCGGCGGATTGAATCACGCGCAAGCGCCAGGTGGCGCCACAAGTCCATGCCGCATCTTGCCATCCTTGGGGGAGAAAGTGCAATAAGACCGCCCATTGCTCATTTAATGACAAGTCTTTTTCCGTTACGTTCTGTGGATCATCCATCACGGTGTGTGCTCACCTCAGCAGTTCGGCTATTTCCGAACGACTGCGCCATAAACCCTTGAGAATCCTTTACGCTTTCAGCATTTTTACAAAGTTAGCGCATATGGGGAGTCCCCCATCCCCGCTGGGATGAACGTCCCCTGGCATTTGCCGTGCGTCATGAGGGGGACGCGGGTGATGTCACAAAAGAACAGCTGATGGAGTTTCTCCGGCCGCATTTTGCAAAGTGGTGGCTGCCGGACGACATTATTTTTGTTAAGGAGGTTCCCAAAACCTCGGTAGGAAAATTTCTAAAGAGGGCGTTGCGGGAGGAATATCAGGAGTACCTCAGAAATGGGACGCCGGACAGGCCGGAGTTATAGGGAGGCGGAAAGGTCCTCCAGCGACCAGAGCCCGCACCGGGTCCGTCACTGCGGCACCTGCAAGAACGCGGTTGAGTTTACACAGGTCTCCCGTGTTGAACCCCACGGTTTAAATCTCTTGCGGAGGACACTTTGAGCACTGGAGGCGCAGTCTCTTGTTTCGTGTTGCAGTATAGCCAAGAGCCATTGGGCCAGGATTCGGGGACCCGGGACGTGCTGGATATTTCTTTGGAACTTCCGCATATTCTCTCGACAGCAGGTGCGCAAGTTCTAAAAAGAAATTCCCATATGGGCACCGCTTTCTTCAAGGCCGGCTTGCTCATTGGCCTCTCGGTGATCCCCATGCCCGAATGGTGAGGGGCGGCGCTTTGCACCTGGCCAGGCGGAACGGTCTAGGATTAGGGAGAGATTCTGTCCCGCCACAAAGCCGCACCCAAATCTTTTCATGTTGTGATATCGTTTATACAGGATCAAGTTGTAGGGACTTCTGTGATGAGAGGAGATTTGTATGCGCTCACCAAAGAAAGATCACCAGGACTCTTTGCAGCAGCCCATGCCGTTATGGCAAAAAATTGTGGCCTTGGTGATAGCACTGGTCTTCCTCTCTCTCACCATGGGCAGCGTTCTGGCATTGTTCATGCGCTGATGCAGTGTTGGGGCGACCGCCTGGAACCTTGGCCTGTGCTCATGCCCTCGCAGGCTGATGCATCGGGCCCGGTTTTTTTGTGCATCCGGTGCCCTTTCATGCCGGATGTGCACCAGGCGGGGAGTTGAAGCGTGAAGAGGTATTGCGGGGCACGGGTCCTGTTCAAAAGTCTGGCTGTGATGGCAACCTATGACCGCGGAGTGATTGTATGCGTGCGCGCCAGAGGCGGCCGCGAGGTGCCCTCAGTGAGGGTTTTAACAGTTTGTTTAGCTTGGCCGCCCTAAGCGGTTCTACGGCGAGTTCCGCCGAATGTGAAGCCTGTGGAGAGGAACGCGCTGGCTCGGCTCACAAGAGCAGAGTGAAACCGGCCTCGATGAAGCAGGAAGTCAGCTTTGGACCTGTTTAAGCAGGTTCGAGTAGGTCTGGTAGAACGGTATGCTGTCAGGCAAGCCAGCCCAGACGGTCAAGAAAGGACACCGATTAGCCCATGCCGGACCTAACGACCACAGGTGCGCCGGCTCTGAAGCCGGGGAGCATTAAGTTTTGGGGTGCTTTTGCCATATCATTTGGCAATATGGCACCCGCTGCCAGCGTGCTCTTTCTCCCGCAAGCGATGGCGCAATTTACTGGAACAGCAGTGCCCCTTGCTTTTGTCTTGGCCATGATCGCGTCATTTTTAACGGCGGCCTCTATTCTGCATTTTGTCAAGCGGTTTTCCTCCGCGGGAGCTGCCTATACCTTCAACAGCCTGGCCTTCAACAAAGTCTTCGGGTTTCTGTCCGGGTGGATGCTCTTCCTGGCCTATGGACTGGCGCTGCCTTCCAACTTATTGGTCTTCGGATATTTTTCGCAAGGCTTTACCGCACAGGTTTTTGGGATCCGCATATCATGGCTTATTTTTTCTATATTGGCTCTGGCGGCCGTAACATTCCTGGTCATCCGCGGCATCCGCACCTCGTCGCGGGCCGACCTGGTGCTGATTGTGCTCGAGACCCTGATCGTTGCCACCCTTGCCGTTGCCATCATCGGGAAGGGTGGGGCTCACGGCAACACCTGGGCGGTGTTCTCGCCCGGGCGCGCCAAAAATGAGTGGGTGGGCATCGTGTTTGGCATGCTGTACGGCGTCGGCGCGTTTGCTGGTTTTGAAGCCTCCGCGACCGTGGCCGAGGAAACTGTGGAACGGTTCCGGACCATTCCTGCGGCTATATTTTCTACTATTGCCATCGGCGGTGTGCTCTATATCCTGGTGGCGTACGCGATTGCCATCGGGTATGGTGTGGGAAACGGCAGGCTGCTGCAGACGGCCTCCCTTCCCTTAAGCATTCTGGCGATCCGGTTTGTCGGGCCTTGGATGGCGGTTGCGGTGGAAGTGGCCGGCATGGCTTCAGCGTTGGGGATTGCCCTAGCCAGTGCAAATGCCAGCGCCCGCGTGATTTACACGATGGGGCAAGATCACGTCATCAGCTCGTGGTTTGCGGCGGCCCACAAGCGATTTTCGACGCCGCATCACGCCATGCTGGTGATGGCCGGGGTATCAGCCCTGTTGATTGTGGCGCTAGGACTGTTTGTCAAACCCTATCCCGAAGGATTCAGTTATCTGGTAGCCGCAGCAGATGTTCTGGGACTGACGCTATACGTGTCAGTCAACCTGGCCTGGGTGAAGATGTGGTGGAAGGACAGTCAGCATTATCACATGGGGTGGGTGGTGGGAATCCTTCCCTCTCTGCTGGGGGCTCTGGTGATGGCTATCCCCTTGGCATCGACCATTTTCCCGATGCCGCCCTGGCCTGTCAATTTGTTTCTGTATCTCACCTTTGCCTATATTGCCTGGGGTCTGGTGACGGCCTGGCGACTGAAAATCAAGCATCCTGACCGCCTGGCGCAGGCGGGGCGGTCCCTCTCGTCTAACGACTGAGCGCATTAGCTGCCAAAAATGTGACCGCCCCCCGCCCGGATGTTTTGAAAGTCAGCCACCCCGGGCGGCAGGATCTCGCAAACCCCCACGCCGGGGGGATTGCGCACTGGTTTTTGGGGGATGGGATTTCTGAAATCAGACTTTGGGTCCCGGGTCTTTGGCTGCCGTGATGCGCAGCAATTGGTCGAGGATGTCCTGCGGGGTCGGCGGGCATCCCCGGATCACCACATCGGGCTCCTGCAAGGCGCCGGCGACTCCTCCGTGGCTGGCGTACGCCGTCTGGAATACCCCGCATCCCGCTGCGCAGTCCCCGAGCGCAATGAGGAGTTTTGGGCCGGGCACGGCTTCCCAGACCTTGCTCAGCGGCCTTGACATGGTGTCGGTTACCGGGCCTGTTACGACCAGGGCATCTGCATGGCGCGGTGAGGCGACAATGTCTATGCCCTGCTGCTGAATGTCGTAGAAGCGGCTCGTCAGCGCGTTGAGTTCCTGTTCACAGCCGTTGCAGCTGCCGGCATCAAGGTGGCGGAACTGTAAAGACTTCTGGGCTTGTTTCATAGCTTCTCCTCTCCTGTCTTCTCTAGTCACCGGTCATTGCAGCTGTAGCATAGCTCGAAGCTCTTGTTGATTAGGGGAAAATCCCCGACTGCCGTTCCGGAGACGGCCAGTGCCAGCACAGGCCAGTTCCGGAAAGTTGCCGGCCTGATATGATAGCGGGTTACTTTTCCGTTCTCCAGGCCCACCACGTGCACATTAAGGCCATGTGGCGACTCTGTAAAGGCCACCGTCTCGCCGCAAAGGTCTTGAGGAGGCTGCCATTCGGCGTCTTGTGCGGATTCCTGGGAGAGTTTGGTGGCCAGTTTCCGCAGTAGCCGCCACGACTCCTCCACTTCATCCAGACGCACCCTGAAACGCGCCGCAACATCCCCATGCGCATCGAGCGACGTGTGAATCGCCAGATCGTGATACCACGGACTGAGTGAGCGGGCATCAAAGGCGAGGCCCGAAGCCCGGCCCGCAACCCCTTGAGCACCCAGCCTGTCGGCGTCTGTGCGCTTGACTGTCCCCGTGTCCCGCATGCGGTCCTGGAAGCCGTGGTGGCCTTCAACGAATGTGCGCCACCCCCGCCATGTTTGATTCAGGTCATCGATCAGGGTGATCAAATCGGCCATTGGCGCTGTGGCTGTCCAACCCGGGGTGATGGTGTCAAAGAGCAGCCGGTGGCCGAAAAGGCTGAAAAGGCCCCGCTGCCATGTTTCCTTCATGGCCAGGGCGCGCTGATTGGCGACCTGAAAGCCGACACCGGCCGGTATTTGCGCCAAGTCGTTCAGATGGCTCAGGACCCGCTCCGATTCGAGAAGAAGCACACGCTGGTGCACCAGGGTCTCGGAGGGCTGGTGTCCGGCTAGCTGTTCGGCAGCCATGGCCCAGTTGGCTTGGTGGGACACCGTGTCCGCCCCGCAAATCCGGGAGACTAGAGGAGGCACCAAAGACAGGTCCAGGCCCTGGAGCGCGGCTTCGACCCCACGGTGGTTTTGGAAGAGGTGCAAATCCATGTGCAGCACATTTTCTCCCATAATGCTGAATACAAAATGACCAGATTCAATAATGCCGGCATGGGTGGGTCCGACTTTCATGATGGTGACCCCCTCCCCTTCCACTTCCCGGGCGGGGTTGTCCGGCTCTGCGTCTTCCCAGACGGGAGTCCGTGGAAGATCCGCAGCCAGGGGGTGAAAGTGCGTGGGCCACCGGGGGGTGCGGATAAGGGCCCGGAGGTCGGGGTGGTTCACGGGAATATACCCAAACAGATCGTGAATCTCCCGCTCATCCCACGCCACTTCGGGAAGATGCGGGCTCAACGAGGGAAAGTGTTCGCCCTCAAACAAAAATGTGGCCGAAACCACGTGGCCGTCCGCCTCCAGCCAGTGGCTCCTTATCTGCCTATCCCGAAATGCTGTAAGCGCCAGCAACTGAGCCCCCGATTGTTTCTGCTGACGGTTAAAATCAATCCATCCCGTTTCTTCTAAAATATTTATCGGCGTGGCCATCAGTGCTGACCTCCTCCCGCTGTTGCCGTTTCAGGCCCGGATATTTTGCTGGCGCTCTCCCGCGCCAGGCCTACAGCGGCAGGAGAGACGTCGAGTCCTCCCCACAGTCCGCGCAGCAGGTGGTACAGCAGGGCAGCGAACGTCAGGACAAGGGCCGCCGTGAGTATAATGAGCAGAGCCACAGCATTGTTCTGCCACAGGGCTTGCAGGATCATCCATTCGCTGTAGGCCAAACCCAAAGGCGGCAGCCCAGCCAAAGCCAGAATGCCGGTAGCCCACACCACGGCCAAGGTCCGGTGATCCCGGGCTATTCCTGTGATTTTGTCCAGGCGCTTCGAATGGTAGACCACGGACAGGTGGCCGCCCGTGTAAAACAAGGTGGACTTGATCACGGCATGAAAGGCAAACTGCAGCAACGCTGCCGTTTCCGCCCATGGGGTCCCGATGCCAAAGCCGATGGCCATGATGCCCACCTGCTCAATGGTGGAATATGCCAGAAGGCGTTTGATATCGCGCTGGACCAATAAAGCCAGAGAGCCGACCACCAGTGACAACGTCCCAAATGCCAGCAAGAGGTGCGGGCCGGAAAAACCCACACTGGAAGGCAAGGGGACGGCCTGGATGAAACGGACAATGGTGATGAGGCACAGGCCCAGCAAGAGGCCGGACAGCAGCCCGCTGACAGGAGACGGAGCCTCAGAATGCGCATCCGGAAGCCAGGTGTGGAACGGCACCATGCCCACTTTGGTGCCTATGCCGCTCACAACAAAGATGGTGGCCACCTCCCGCACAATGAGGGGAATGTGCCGGTAGACGTGAGCCAGGTTGGAATAGTTCAGGGTGTTCCAGCCGAGGGCCTGGTACCGCAGGCTCCCATACACAAAGATAATGCCAATGAGCCCCAGCGCCAGGCCGACGGAGGCAATCACAATGTACTTCCAGGCGGCCTCCAACGCCCGGCGGGACCCCATTTCCACAATCAAGGCTCCGGATGCCAGCGTTGAGAATTCAATGGCCAGCCAGGCCACGGCCAAATTGGATGCCAGGGCAATGGCAATCAGGGCCGTCCAGAACAGAGGCCACCACACGTAATAGCGGCGCCGGCGCATATTCGGGTGCTCATGGCCCCACGGGATGCTATCCCACGCACTGGTGGCAGCGATCAAATTGACGATCATGACTAAGATGGCTGGCCAATTTCCGACCAAGATGCCCTGATATGACAGCAGTCCGGTGCCAATCAGAGTGACGGTAACCCAGACGGCGATGATTTCCGGCACCCGCGGCCACCGCAGATAATGGCCCGCCAGCGCCAGCACTATCACCCCTAGGGGTCCGGCGAAGTATTCTACATTCATCTGCTTACCCCCTCAGCCGGCGCAGTGCCACAATGTCGGTCGATTTGAATTGCCGGTGGATGCGGCGGCTCATCCATACCAGAATTGCCGCCGCTACCAGCAGGTCGACCAGCATGCCCAGTTCCATAAATGTCGGCAGCGCCCCGGCGACGGACGCGGCCAGGACCACCAAGCCGTTTTCTATCCCGACGAGGGCCGCCACCTGGGACAGCACGTGACGCCGGCTGACTACCATTAACAGTCCCAGATGGATGCTCGCCAATCCGTAGAAAAACAGCGCGCGGTGCAGGATCAGCCCGCTGGGACTTAGCAGCTGAATGACGTGGCCGACCGCCAGCACCAGCCCCGCCGCGACAAGATAAGCCCAAAATGGCAGCGGCTGGTCCTGGCGGTACTCGGTGGGCCACTGACTAATGACCCGGTGCATAGCTCCGGGGATTACCCCGGATTTGATGGTCAGCGTGGCGAATCCTATCCAGAGGGTGGCCGCTGTCAGCGGCCCGGATGTCCACACCATGACCGTCAAGGCCAGTCCTTCGGCGGCTAAAAACCACACGCCATGGGTCATGTTGCGCGACCACAGCAGGCCGCAGGCCGCTAAAAATACAAAGAGTCCGGCAGTAGCCATCTTAGGTGATCCCTCCTGACACGACGAGATAAAAGGCTAGCATCCCAATGCCCGCTGCCATAGCCAGGTATGTGGGCACTTGGAAATAGCGGAGTTTGGCAAAACGGCTTTCCACCCATCCCAAGCCCGCGCTCGAGAGGAGCACCTCAACCAGTCTGAGTCCCAAATTGGCCCAGGGGGACCCGAGCTGCGGGCCCAGCCAGACCCAGCCCAGCCCGATTATCGCCGTAAGCTTGATGGCGATGCCCACTTGGGACTCGGCCAGAAATCGTCCATTGTATTCCAGAATGGTAGCTTCATGCATCATGGTCAGCTCCAGATGCGTGTCGGGGTTGTCAACCGGAAGCCTGCCCGCTTCTGCCAGCACTACCAGAGCGTAACTTAGTGCTGCGAGCCCCCATGGCAGCACGCCCAAGGTCATGCGCTCCAATTCCGGCGCGATAGGCTGAATGCTGGTATGCCCGCTGAGGACCCATAAAATGCCGAACGATGCGAGCAGCGCCGGTTCAATTCCCGTGCCTAACGTTGTCACCCGGCTGGCGCCCAGCCCGCCGAATGTGCCCGCGCTGTCCATCCCTGCCAGGCCTACCCAAAATCTCTCCAGAGCCAGCAGGAAGAACACAGCCAAAAGGTTGTGCGGCCACGCCTGCGGCACCGTGTCGCCCCAAGGGATCATCGCGGCTATGACGAGCAGCGCTGCCAGACTAATGCTGGGGGCGAGACGGAATACCCACGAACTATACTGGGGCACCGTTGTCTCTTTGTGCCAGGTCTTGGCCAAAACCCAGTATCCCTGCAGCACCGAGGGACCTTTCCGGCCCTGCAGGCGCGCTTTAACTGTCTGGGCCACGCCTACGAAGAGCGGGCCCAGCGCGACCGCGAGTACAGTGCCAATGATTTGAACCAGCCACAACACGACGCACGCCTCCTTACGATGTCAATGCAACGCCAACAGCATAATGCCGATGGTCACAAGCAGATAGCTCAGGTACAGCCGTACGGGACCAGCCTGGATGCGGGTGCTGTACTGCGAAAGGGTCCAGGCCAGGCGGTAGCCGGGCCGGTAGAGATACCGTTCCCAGGTTGGCGTGGTGCCGCCCCTATACACCAGCCGGGCCGGGAAGTCGCGCGGGTAGCGGCCCGCACGAGCCAAATTGCGGTGCGGCTGGTAAATGAAAGCAAATGTCGTCCGCACGGTTTTCGTAAAGGATGAGGACGAGAATTGCATGGAAGGGGCTGCTTCCCTCCCGCACGCCCATCGCGGCACTTCCCGGGCCTCCCAGAAGCGGGAAAGCAAGGCCAAGCCGGCAGCGGCTGCGACCAGTACGACCGCCAGCGTCAACACGTGCAGAGGCAGGAGCACCATCGTGGCATGCACGGACAGTCCCGGTTCCAGACCGGCGATGATGCGGACCATCGGGCCGGGAAAGATGCCCAGGCCCAAAGACGCGAGAGCGAGCCCCAAGATGGGCCAGCTCATGCTTTTGGGTACGGCTGCCTGTTTCACCTGCTGGCGCGGCTGTCCCAGGAAAATCACCCCGGACGCTTTAACGAAACACATCCCAGCCAGCGCGCCCGTCAGTCCCAGCACCAATGCCACACCGAGGGCAAAGAACGCCCACAGCGCGGGCGAGTGGCTGACAATAGACAAGAGCCCCCGGAAAGTCAGCCACTCGCTGATGAAACCGTTAAAGGGAGGCAAGGCGCTTATCGCCATTGACCCCATCACAAATCCGATGGCCACCGCGGGAATCGTGCGGACCAATCCGCCCAAGTGTTCCATGTCGAGGGTGCCAGTGTGCTGTTCTACTGCTCCGGCGGCAAGAAAGAGCTGACTTTTGAAAATGGCGTGGTTGAGGGTGTGGAAGAGGGCAGCCACCAGCCCGATCACCGTCAAGGTGGGACGGTGCCAGTCAATGCCTAAGTCCATCACCCCCAATCCCAATAGGATAATGCCAATGTTTTCGATGCTGTGGTAGGCCAGGAGTCTTTTCAGATCATGCTCCATGAGGGCGTACAGCACTCCTAGCAGGCTTGACACGGCGCCTGCCGTCAGCAGTACGATTGGCCAGACCATACTGGTGGTTCCCAAGTCTATTAGCAGAAATTGGACGATCCCGAAAATGCCGAGCTTGATCATGGCGCCTGACATGAGGCTGGACACCGGAGCCGGGGCAACGGGGTGAGCCCGGGGCAGCCAGACATGAAAGGGAATCACCCCGCTCTTAATGGCAAAGCCCAGACCCAACAGTCCGAAAATCCAGCTTTTCATTCCCAGGGGCAGAGACTTTGCCTCGGCTGCCCAAACCGTGAAGTGCATTGAATGCAGCTGCGCGGCCAGGAGCAGAAATCCGGATAAAATGGCCATGGCACTCAGTTGCGACATGACAAGATAAATAAATCCTGCCTTGATGACACCCGGGCGGTCATGATGCGACACGACGAGAAAGAACGAGGTAATCGCCATCACTTCCCATGCCGTCATAAACACCCACACCGTTTGAGCCGCGATCACCCCAAGCATGCCGACGAGAAAAATGGGCAGCCAAAATGCCGTGGCCGCCTCATCATGCTGGCGGTATCCAAAGCGATACCAGGATGACATGGCGGCTACCACTCCCAGTACCAGGACAAACCATGAACGCAGAGGTGTCAGCGCCAGCTCCGGGCCGGAGAGCGCCGGGGTCCATACTCCCCAAAGTCCCAACACCGCAAGCCCCAAAATGGCCAAACTTAACACCAGCGTCAAACTGGTCGACAACGTCCGCTGCAGAGCGAATCCCGAGACAATCAGCCCGCTTACCAAGACCCAGACAATCAGCATTGGTGCCCCTTCTCCATTCTGTGGTGTCGGCCGCAGTGCGGCCGCCCTTCACTCTGACTGTCGATTGGCTTTCAGCAGTGAATTCATATTTTCCACTTGGTTTTCAAAAATGGTGCGGGCAATATCGAGCAGATTGAACACCAGTGGGTCCCGCACCGTATAGAAGACGTTGGTCCCGCTCTTTCTGGCATCGACCAGGTGATGCGAGCGCAATACGGAGAGCTGCTGCGAGACTGATGACGCCTCAATGGCTAGAGCCTGCTGCAGTTCGGTGACGGTTTGTTCACCAGGCCTCAACAGATCTAGGATTCGAAGCCGCACGGGGTGACCGAGCGTCTTGTAAAGTTCTGCTTTAAAGTCGTACATCGCGTCCGTAACGGTCCCCCCTCTCCCTGTTATCATACTGCAATCAGCATAAATGTAAACATTCAAAGGTTATCATATTAATATATAAGAATATTAAGACTAGCCGCGGAACCCGCCAACCAGTGGACAGCGCTGGGTCAGCGGCTGGGCGTATTCCCTTTCCTGTTAACCGTCCGGGTTATGTCTTTTGCTTGATTTCCCTCTAACTGTCCACTTTTGGGCATCGTGGTGGCGCCATTTTTGTGTGCGGTTGAAATCCGACCGACCTACCGCAATCCGCAGGCTGCTGTCGGCGGGACCGGGGTTGGCAGGGAATTCTGGACGTTCTTCTGCTAGAATACCCAATGAAGCGCGGTTGGCGCGTGAGGAAAGGGTGGATGTTTTGACCGAGGGCAGGCCGGTGGTGCCGCAAGTGGTGAAGTGGGGATGCACGCCAGCCATATTGCTGTCCGCGGTGCTGAATCCCTTGAACTCCGCCACTATTTCCGTGGGGCTGGAAGTGCTGCTGAGAGCCTTGCACAGCGGGCCGTCCGGAATTACGTGGATTGTTTCAGGATATTATTTGGGGAGTGCTGTCGACAGCCTATCATGAGCACTTTGGGGGACCGCCTGGGTTACCGCAACTTTCTTTACGTCGATCTCGCGCTGGTGCTGGCTCCGCTGTCGTAGAATCTGTGGATCTTTGGAGCGTGGCGAGTTGTGCAGGCGGTGGGGACTCAATGGTTTTTCCCAATGCGATTAGGCTGGGTCGGAGGTGGCAGCAGCACCGCATGCCCTTGATGCTGGGCTGGATTGGCATGGCGGCTGGCATTGCACTGGCGGTCGGGCCGCCCGCCGGCGGGCGCGCCGGATGCCGCTGCTGGGAGCCAGTGGGATTTTGGTGGTGGCATCTTTAATACTGTGGCTGCAGAACCGGGCGGTGGGTTGGGGTGGCGCTTGCGGTCCTGGGATTAAGTTTTGCTGTCAGCAATGTGCTCTTGCAGCAGGTAGTCCTGGAATTGGCGCTTGCCAGTCAAGGGGGGCAGTGCTTCCGGTCTCTACAGCTTATTGCGCTATGTGGGCACCATGGCCTCGTCCGTGGTGATCGCGGACGCCTTCAGGAGTCCACTCTCTATCGGAATTCTGTATGCCAGCCTCGTTGGGGCCAGCAGTTTGAGCTTTTTGCTGAGCTTTCTCATGCCACGCTCTTGGTGCGGCGGTGTGGACATCCCGGTGGCTGCTGGTGGGCTCGGGGAGGCACAACGCCGTG
The DNA here is from genome assembly GCA_027344105.1 of Sulfobacillus sp. Lineage (GTDB taxonomy): Bacteria > Bacillota > Sulfobacillia > Sulfobacillales > Sulfobacillaceae > Sulfobacillus. The sequence goes on along the minus strand of DAHWJO010000050.1, from coordinate 8,101 downwards.
GCTGCCCCGAAGGGAACAGCCACGGCGCCGAGGTCAAACCCGTAGAGACGGTGGTCGAATTTAAGGAGAAATTTCGTCCAGTGTCTGACCCCGGGTTCTGACCCCCCACTGGGCGATAATCGCGCCGACCACCAGGAATCCGATAATGAGGGCAAAAGCCCGGGCTGCTCCCAGCGCCGGGATCAGCGGCGCAATGATCAGAATGCCAAATCCCCCACCCAGATGGCCAATGCCGTCCACCAGGGCGAAGCCCGTGGTGCGCGCCCGGGTCGGATAGTTTTCCGTGGACCAGCTGTACGCCATTGGCATCCACAAATTGAACCCAAAGAACAGGACAATCGCCCCCACCATGCTCCAAGATACATTCGTCCGCGCCACCACCATCAAAGCTCCTCCCACAATGGTGAGCGCGGCCGCAATGGGCAGCCAGGTGCGGCGTTCCAGCCTCTCGCTGTAACGGTAAGCGAACATTGCGCTCATGATAAATCCTATGCCGCCCACCGCCGCAATGAGGCCAGCCTCCGAGGGGGGGAATTTGAGCGCCGTTAAAATGGACGTGAGGCCTGCGGCAAAGGTGTAGACGGTGACGTAACTGAAAACCCAGACACCCAACAGTATCAGGGTGCGGTTGCGGTAGAGGGAATGACTCAGTATATCCCGGTAGGGATGCTGGGTGCGTGTCACCGTGTCTGTCTCCGACAGGTCGGCAGGCGGCAGAGGGTGATGGATTTCCGCCAAGCTTTCCATGCTCCGGACAACGTCCAGCGCTTCATCATTTCTCCCGACGGACACCAGCCAGCGGGGAGATTCGGGAAGCTGGATGCGCAGAACGACTCCCACCAGGGCCAGCAGCGCCCCGATAATGTACATGATGCGCCAGCCATCAGTGAAATGCGCGCCCGCCATGGCAAACGGCAGGCCCAACGGCCACGGTGCCGAGGGTGTGGTGAGCACCAGACCCATCCAAATCCCCAAAAAAGCGCCAATAGACGACAGAATGAAAAGCAGCGAGGTAAAGCGGGCACGCCCGGTTTTGGGAGCCACCTCATTGATGTACGTATTGACAATGGCGAGGTCGGCGCCAATTCCGAGGCCCGTGACCGTACGGGCGACAATAAACCAGGACAAGGAAGGCACGACAGCCGTACCCAGCGATCCCAGTCCCGTGAGCAGGAGGGTAATCATCAACATCGTGCGCCGCCCGACACGGTCGGCCAAGGGACTTAAAATCAAGGTCCCGACGACGTAGCCCAAGAGATTGAACAGAACCGGCAGACCGATGTACTGGCTGGCCGCCGCAGGGGTGCAGCCATGCACCAGTGCGCCGCATGTCTGGATAAAAGAGACATTGATGTCAAAAATATCATAAAAGGTGAACAGGAAGCCGACCCCCAGCACTCCTACAAACAAATTCGGCAGTGACCAAATGGGAATGCGGTCGAGCCGCGCTATAATGTGATGGGGGTCGTCGGTGGCAGACGGTGAGCCTTTCATGATGATCCCTCCAATTAAGAGTCTTGAGATTAGGGACAGGCATCAGGGATTACGGCCCTGGTGCCTGCTTTCCTCTAGTTGCGCTTGCCGAGGTAGGTGGGACGGGTCTGCACCGTGGGCGAAGTGGTCGGGAGCAGCTGGCCGGTTTTCCAGTCGGCCACTGCCATCGCCTCATTGAACCAGGAATCGGGGGCGTCTGCGCCCCAGAATGTCTGGCGCTGCTCGTCTTCCAAACTCCAGATAATCGGGTCCCAGTCAGGGTCCGCCAGAAGGTAATCACCGGTGAACAGCTCAAAGCGGTTGCCATCCGGATCACGCAGGTATAAGAAGAAGGCGTTGGTGGTCCCGTGCCGGCCCGGCCCGCGCTCGATGAAGCGGTGATACCCTTGCGCGCCCAGAACGTCCAGCCCGCGCAGCAATGTGGGGACGGAACCGCTGATGAACGAGGCGTGGTGAATCATCGGACTCCCCACCCCTATTTGCAGGGCCAGGTCGTGGGAGGTTTGCTTGCGGTGCAGCCAGGCCCCCCACTTCTTTGGCGGGTCGTCGTCTGTCACGGTCATTTCCGAGCAGCCAAAACCCAGTTGCTCGGTATACCACTGGTAGGAGGGGTCAATTTCAGGGACCATGAAACTGACGTGGTCCAGGCGCGTCACCTCGAACCCGTGATGTTGGTCATAGCGCTGCAGGAGCCAGGGGACTTTCGTGCTCTGCCAGAAGAATTCCAGAGGAAACCCCCACTGGTCCTGGATGCGCAAGGCCTCGCCCAGACCCTCTTCCGTCCCTGCCGGCACGCGCTCCATAAAGAGGGCGGTGTCCCGGTACAAGACTTCCAGCGATTCCAGATCCTCGGGGCCCTGCACCTGGAATGCCACATGGCCGATTCCCGGCGTGTCGGCTTGGCGCAAAATGAGACAGTGATGGTGGCGGTCTTCCAAGCCGCGCAGATACAGGGCGCTGGGCGTGGCTTCGGTCTCCACGAAGCCCACGGCGTCGACATAATAGGCACGGGCCCGGGCTAAGTCCGTCACACGGTACTCAATGTGGGCGGTGCGGATAATGCGGGGCATGGTCTCCATAATCTGTTCCCCTTTCTCATTAATCGTTCCGGTAGAGCAAGGCATCCACGCGTTCTTTCAAGACATCCACGGGGTAGCTCTGGTAATAGGCGCTGGCCATCCGCACCGGGTCCCCAAAAAAGAACTGCTCATAGAGCACCTGACGCTGACCAAAAGAACTGACCGCAATATCCCAGGCCAGACGGTAAAGGCGGTTGCGGGTGTCGGCGTCAGCTTGGGCGGCTTGATAGTACCGCAGAATGTCGGGAGCGAGCTCGGGATTGGCCAGGTCCTCTTCCGACGGAATCGCCATCAGACCGCCGGCGCCAATCCGCTGCAGGTAGTGAATCAGGGTGGGATAAATACGGGGAAAGATATTGCGCATGGCATTGAGCGGGGCAAAATCTGGAGTCATGAGTCCCCACCGGTTCACTGTGGCATCCTCTTCACTGGCTCGTTGAAACGCCTTGAGCATTTCCACTGTCATCGCCGTTTCCGCAATTTTTTCCTGGACATGCTGAAACTGGCCAATGTTGATGGTGTCGGCAATTTTCGCCATCACTCCCAGCACGAATTCCGCTTTGGCAATGTTTTTCACCAGCACCTGGTAGCTCATATGGTTGACGGCGCCGGTTTCGTTGTACATCCCGTTGCACAGATCTCCCCGCCCCAGAAGGAACACACGGTCCCATGGCACCCAGACGTCATCGAAAACGACAACGGCGTCCATCTCTTCAAAACGTGACCCCAGGGGGTGGTCATAATGGCCCATGCCATAGTCAAAGCTCTCGCGGCAGAGAAATTTCAGTCCGGCAATGTCGCACGGCACGGCGAAAGCAAAGGCATAAGCCTGGTCTTCCGGACGGTTTTTAATGACGGTGGACGGAAACACCAACAGTTCATCGGCGACAGGCAAAGTGGCCAGCATGCGCGCTCCCCGGACCAACACGCCCTTGCTGGGGTGCTGCTCGACCACGTGGGCTGCAATGGGGGCATTGGTCGACTCCGACGCGGAAGCCGCGCGATTGGACTGGGGGTTGATCAGCGTGTGGGTGGTGCACAGGTCATTGTCACGGATGTACTCATAATAGCGCTGCACATTGTCGCCAAACCGGGGGTCATTCTCACCAAAGTAATCCGCCGCCGATGCGAGCGCTATGACCGAACTGTTCAGGTAGTCGGGGGACCGTCCCAGCATGCCTCCAGCGTAGTCCGCCCAGTGCTTCATCATGGTCCTCTTGCGGATCAGGTCGGCTTTGGTTTTAGGCTGGAGGTAGGACAGACCCACTGTGTCGCCGGTCCCCGGAGACTGGTAGGTCATGTCTTCCTGCAATGCCGGATCGTGCTGCATGTCATAGAGGTGGGCCATCGTGTGCGTGATATTGTGAAAAGCGGGGTGTTCAGAGGCGTTGGTGGTGATCTTCTCCCCCCGGACCCATAGTTCCCGGTGCTGGGCGTCAATTTGGTCGAGGTACTGCTGGCCAGTGCGAATGCTCATGAATGAGAGCTCCCTTCTCCGTGCGAGGTTGAGTATTACAAAGGCACCCGGCGTGCGGCCGCGGTGTCTGCCAGATGCTGTGACGCCAAGAAGGCCTTAATCGTGCCGCGTTTGTGCTCGCGGGCCAATTGTTCGATAACAGCGGGGTCCCTGGCAGCGCGGACGGCGTTGAGCAGCCGGTAATGCTCGGTCAGGGACGCGCTCGTCCGCTCGGGCAATAGGACAAAAATGTTATGGCGGATGGCGTCGAGGCTGTCCCACAAGCGGTGGATTTGTTCGATCAAGACCGCGTTGGGGCAAAATGAATAGAAGCCCTCGTGAAACTCGCGATTCAGCTGGTGATATCCCAAAGGGTCGCCCCGGTCCACGCTGTGGTGCATCCGGTCGGCGACCTCCTCCAGGATGGCCACATCCCGCGGCGACATGGCGGTGGAGGCCAACGCGGTCGCATATCCTTCTAGGACCGCCAGCGTTTCAAGCACTCCGACATAGCGGGCGCTGTCCATCGTCGTCACCAGCGCCCCGACATTGTGAATGTGGGTGACCAGGCCTTCCGCTTCCAGCCGGCGGATAGCTTCCCGGATGGGGCTGGCGCTCATGTCCAGTTCCCGGGCCAGGTTGTCGGTGACCAGGCGGTAGCCGGACGTCATCGCGCCACTGAGAATCCGCTGCCGGAGAATCTGATAAGCTTCCTCGTGTTTCGATTGCATGCGTTGTCATCCCCTTTATGCAGTGTGCGGCAGGTTCTCCATGAAATTATATAAGAAAACTAAATAAGATCAAGAGTGTTCAGTGAATTAGAAATAAAATATAATGCGTATATCTAGTTGTTTATTCAAAGCGTTGAGAATCGGGAGTGAATGTATTGCGATAAGAAATCCTATATGATATAAAATAAACTAAAAATTGTGGCTGTTGAGCACACAAGGAGGATGTCTATGACTGCATACGACCGGCTGCGAGGGTCCATTGTCCCTCTCGTCACGCCTTTTACCGAGGGCAATACGGTGGATTTCAGCACACTGAAGGCGCTTGTCGACTGGCAAATTGCCTCCGGCAGCCATGGGCTCTCGGTGACGGGGACGACCGGTGAGCCTAGCGCCCTGACTTTGGAGGAACGGGAACAGATTTTTGAAGCCGTGATTGGTCAGGCTCGCGGGCGGGTGCCGGTGATTCCCGCAACGGGCACCAACAATCTGGAAGAAACATTGCGGCTGACGCGCCGGGCGGAAGAGCTCGGCGCCGACGGGGCGCTCGTCATCGTCCCCTATTACAACCGGCCTTCGCAAAACGGACTGGCTCAGTACTTTTCGGCCGTGGCCCGCTCCACGTCCCTGCCGGTCATTATTTACAATATCCCGGGCCGGACCGCCGTGAACATTGAGCCATCCACGGTCAAAAAGATCCGGGATGCCGCTCCCAATGTGGTGGGAATCAAGGAAGCCAACAAGGATTTCGAGCAGGTGTCTCTCATGCTGGACCAATTGGGCCGTGACTTCTTAGTGTATTCCGGCATTGAGACCTTGTGTTTCCCCATGCTGGCTGTTGGCGGGGCCGGTCACATCAGCGCCACGGCGAATGTGCTGCCCACCGAAGTCGCCGACCTGTACAACCTCGTGCAGGACAATCGCTGGGCGGAAGCCCGGGATTTGCACTACCGGCTCCTAGCGCTGAATCAGGCGCTATTTTGGGAGACGAACCCGGGACCGCTGAAAACGGCGCTCTCCATGATGGGTAAAATTGAGCCCGCTATCCGCCTGCCGCTCACTCTGATGGGCGAAGACAAAACGCAGGCCTTGCGCCGTGTGCTGTCAAGCTACCATCTGCTGCCAAACAGGGAGGAACTTTCATGAAGACCTTGCGGTTTGCGGCTTCGGGACGCATTTTTGAGGGGACGTGGGAAGACGGCCAGATTTTTGACAGCCAGCGCCGTCCTTGGGCTAGGGACGCCATCCAGTTTCTGCCTCCCATCGCCGCGCGCCAAGTCATTGGGCTCGCCCTGAATTACCAGAGTCATGCGGCGGAACTGAATCTGGCCGAGCCCGAAGATCCCGTGCTGTTTTTCAAGCCCCTGACGACGCTCACCGGGCATGGCGGGAACATTGTGTACCCTCACGGAGCTCAATATTGTCACTACGAAACCGAACTGGCGGTGGTGATCGGCCGCGCGGGACGGAAAATTCGCGAGGACTCGGCATGGGACTATATCTTGGGATATACGGTGGCGAATGACTTCACCTGTCGTGACTTTATCCGCAATACCTTCCGCCCGCCGGTCAAAGCCAAGGGATTCGACACGTTTCTGCCTTTAGGACCCTGGCTGGTGAGTGCCGATGACGTGTCAGATCCCGGGCATCTCACCTTGCGCACAGAAGTCAACGGGCAGGTGCGCCAGGACGGCAACACCCAGTTTCTCACCTATTCCATTCCCCAGATTATTGCCTACCTCTCGGACTTTATGACGCTGCAGCCGTACGATGTCATTCTCACCGGCACTCCCACGGGAATTGCGCCCGTGCATCCGGGCGATGTCATCCGCTGCACAGTGGAAGGGATCGGCACGCTGGAAAATCTGGTGACAGCCGAGGACTAACAGGAACAGACCCAAGGAGGTAGACGACCGTGACAGAAGAACAGCACACCGAAACCATTCCCGCCTTGATTCCCCATTTCATTCAGGGGGAGTTTGTCGAGTCGTTGGGGCGCGGGCGTTTCGAGACATTGAATCCCGACACCAATGCTCCGCTGGCGATGGTGGCCTCGGGAGAGTCGGAGGATATTGACCGGGCCGTGGCCAGTGCCCAGGAAGGATGGCAGACCTACTGGCGGGATATGGCGCCCAAGGAGCGCGCCCGCTACTTGAACCGCATAGCCGACGGGCTCGAATCCGCGACGGACGTGATGGCGACGTGGGAGTCGGTGGACACGGGGATTCCCATCCATCAAACCCGCGGGCAAATCAGCCGGGCAGCGGACAATTTTCGGTTCTTTGCCGAGATGGCGACCCGGATGACGGGAGAATCTTTTCCTAATGCCCCGCACTTTATGAATTATTCCGTACGCCAGCCCATCGGGGTAGCCGGGTTGATTACTCCCTGGAATACCCCCTTGATGCTGGAGACATGGAAAATCGCACCGTGCCTGGCGGCCGGAGACACGGCGGTGCTCAAGCCTGCCGAATGGTCTCCCCTCACCGCGTACCGGCTGGCGCGCATCATCCAGGAGGCGGATCTCCCGCCCGGGGTCTTCAACATGGTGCAGGGATTGGGAGAGACTGCCGGGGCGGCACTCGTGCGCCACCCCCGGGTGCCCCTCATCTCCTTCACCGGCGAGACCACGACGGGGCAAGAAATTATGCGCACCGGGTCCGAGTTTCTCAAACGGTTTTCCATGGAACTGGGCGGAAAATCTCCCGTGGTGGTGTTTGGCGATGCAGACCTTGACCGGGCACTGGATGCGGTGCTGTACGGCATTTATACTCTGAACGGCGAACGCTGCACGGCTGGCTCGCGGCTCTTTGTGGAAGACCGGGTGTATGACCAGTTTGTCGCCGATCTCTCCCACCGCATCTCGCGCATCAAAGTCGGCCATCCCCTCGACCCTGAGACCGACATTGGCCCGCTCATCCATCCTGCGCACTGGGCCCGCGTGAAGTCGTATGTGGATTTGGCGCCGGTGGAAGGCTTCACGGTGGCGGCTGGAGGGCGGCGTCCTCCGGAGTTCTTGCAGGGCAATTACCTCGAGCCCACATTGCTGACAGGGGTCCGCAATGACATGCGGGTGGCGCAGGAAGAAATTTTTGGCCCCGTGCTGACCGTTATTCCATTTCATACGGAAGAGGAGGCCATGCTGTGGGCCAATGATGTCCGCTATGGACTGGCCAGTTATGTGTGGACCGGCGATGTCGCCCGCTCCCAACGGTTTGCCCAAGGCATTGAAGCGGGCATGGTGTGGGTCAACTCGCAGAATGTCCGCGACCTGCGCACACCCTTTGGAGGCTCCAAGTGGTCAGGATTCGGCCGGGAGGGTGGACATTACTCGTTCGACTTCT
>DAHWJO010000004.1:0-60016 GCA_027344105.1 Sulfobacillus sp. | reverse complement strand
ATAGTCCGCCATGTCGCTTGCTGTCATTTCGGTTCCGGGCACAATCGCGCGGGGGGAAATCCCCTGCCCGATTTCCCCGCGCAAGTCTTCGGCGAGTCTCTGCCAGGCAAGGTATTCCGCGAGTCTTTCCCGCTCCACCCCCCGCAAATGCTTCATCCACACGGTCAGATTCACACAACCCCTCCTTCGTTGGACAGGGCCAGGCGCTGCAGGCCGTCCAGAGTGTCCGCCGGATCCATGATGTGGCCGGGGAGTTGGTCTAGATATTCCCGGATGGCGGGGTAGCGCGCCATGGCGTCATCGAGGGCCGGGTCCCGTCCCGCAGCATAGGCGCCGACCGCCCGCAGATCTTCCGATTCCAGCACCCGGGCCACTTGCCTGCGCACCTTCACAGCGGCCTGGAGATGGGAAGGAGTGACAATTTCAGGCATCAGCCGGCTCAGGCTCTTAACCACATCGACCGCCGGAAAATGGTGGGACTCCGCCAATTCCCGCGACAGCAGGATGTGGCCGTCAATCAAGCCGCGCACGGCGTCGCCCAAAGGGTCTTCCCGAGCGTCCACGCCATCCACCAACACTGTGTAAATCCCTGTGACGGACCCTTTCTGGTAGGCTCCGGGACGCTCCAGCAAGCGCGGCAGAAGGTGGAACACCGAGGGGGTATAGCCTCTCGAGGCTGGAAGCTCCCCGGTCTCCATGCCAATTTCGCGCTGGGCCATCGCCACCCGGGTGAGTGAATCCATCACCAGCAGCACATTTTGTCCTTCCCGCCGGAACGTATCGGCCAATGTGGTCGCTGACCAGGCGGCCTTCAGCCGCAAGATGGCGGGCATGTCCGACGTGGCCGCGACGACCACGGTGCGCTGGCGGGTGGCGGGATCCATACCCCGGAAAAATTCCGCCACCTCCTTTCCGCGCTCCCCTATCAGGCCCACTACGGTGACGTCAGCCCCAGCACCCTGCAAAATCAGCTGCAAAAGCGTTGTCTTGCCAAATCCCGCTCCCGCGAAAATTCCCACCCGCTGGCCCCTGCCCAAGGTCAGAAACGCGTCAATCGCCTTGATTCCTGTCCAGAACGGTTCGTGGACCCGGGCTCGGCTCAGAGGCGCGATGGGGGCGGAACGCAGCGGCCGTTTGGGGCCTAAGGGCACAGGACCCCCGTCCAGGGGCTGGCCGAGCCCGTCCAGCAATCGGCCCAGCACCGATGGGCCTGTGACTATCCGCGCCGGGTGGCGGCTGGCCCGCACCCACAGCCCCTGCTGAATTCCCTCCACATCATGATAGGGAGTGAGGAGGACCTGATTGCCCGGGAGGAACCCCACACACTCCACGGCCAGAGAAGACCCGTCCGTGAGGGCGACCGTCCCCAGTTCTCCCACCGCCATGGTGACGCCAAAAGCCGCCAGGCTCCCCCCGCGGACCGCCACCACCTGCCCGGCGGGGATAAAGCGGTGGCCCGGGGCAATCCCCTCAATCCGCGAGATGGTCGCCATACAGCACCTCATCTAAAATCGCCGTCAAAGTTGCCACCGGACCTCCCAGAAGACTCTGCCCGCTCTCTCCCTGGGCCCGGCACTCAAAGTTTTGGAGCTGGCGGTCCACGGCGAGCTGCACATGCTGCCAGGGACCGTCCCAGTCCTGCGTCAGAGAGGACAGCGTCGCCAGGAACGCCGGAGAGAGAAACACAGTGACGTCAGCCTCGCCCACGCCATCAATCAACGCGCTGAGGTACTCCCGGAGTGCCGCGGGGTCGTCTTGGGCCTGGCGCGCGAAAAGTTTTGCGCTCAAAGCGGCCGCCTGCGCCAATACCAGTTCAGGTTCCAATAAGTCGGCATATTGCTTCAGACGCGCAATCCGGTCGAACACCGCCCGCGTCTCCTCCTGCACCCGCGTCCACTGCGCCTGGATGTTCTGGCGCCCTTCTTCCACTCCCTGGGTTATTCCTTCCCGGTAGCCCTCGTCATGAGCCTCGCCGGCCAGCCGGGAGCGGCTTTCCACAGCCTCCTCCAAAATAGCCTGAGCCTCGTCCTTGGCCCGGGAAATGATTTCAGCCGCCGCGTCCAAGACCGCTTGCGGCGGCCCCTCAGCAGCCGGCCACAAGGCCTCCGGCGCCGCTCCCAGTCTTACGGGCTCAGTCCCCGGGCGCACCTGCAGCGCCTTCACCACGCTAGACGACAAAGTCGTCACGCTCCCCCCTCGATATCACGAGTTCACCCTGGTCCTCCAGCTGGCGGATGGCATTGACAATCTCCCGCTGGGCCTGCTCCACATCCCGGATGCGGACGGGGCCCAGCACGTCGATATCCTCCTTCAACAGTTCCGAAGCCTTCTGGGACAAGTTCTTCATGACCTTGTGGGACACTTCGGCCGGGGTGCCCTTCATCGCCAAAGCCAGCGTTTTGTTGTCCACGCGGCGCAGCACTTTTTGCATGGCGCGGTCGTCAATCTGCACAATGTTCTCGAAGACAAACATGCGGTTGCGGATTTCATCCGCCAGTTCCGGATCAAATTCCTCCAGACGCTGCAGGATCAACCGTTCCGAAGTTCGGTCCGTATTGTTCAAAATAGGCACGATGGCGTTGATGCCGCCCGCTCCCGAAATTTCCTCGGCGGCCAGATTGGTCAGCTTCTTCTCCATCAGGTTCTCGATTTCCTTAATCACTTCGGGAGCGGCCCGTCCCATGATGGCAATGCGGCGGGCCACATCGCTTTGCAGCTCCGGTTCCAGAGACGAAAGCACCTGGGAGGCCTGGGTCGGGTCCATGTAAGCCAGCACGACGGCAATAGTCTGGGGGTGTTCGTTCATCATCAGCGTCATCACCTGGCTGGGATCGGCCTTGCGCAGCCCCTCGAACGGCCGCCGCTGCAGAAATCCCGTGAGGCGGGTCAGTATTTCCTGGGCACGGGGCCCGTCAAAGGCCTTTTCCAGCATATCCCGGGCCATATCCATGCCGCCTTCGGCCAATTGCGAGTCCGCCCGCGACATCTGGTAAAATTCGCTCAGAACATCGTCCATGATCTGGGAGTCGACGCGCTTGATGTTGGCGATCTCCATGGTAATCGCCTCCACCTCCGACCTCCGGAGATAGCGCAGGAGCGTCGCCGCCTGTTCAGCGCCTAGGCTCATCAAGAGGATCGCAGCCTTTTTCGAGCCCGACATTTTCATTTACTCATCCTCCTGAATCCAGGCCCGGAGCAGCCGGGCTGCGCTCTCCGGGTCCTTTTGCAGCAGCTCCTGCAGATGCCCTTTAGCCACCTCGGTCAAGCTCGGTTCCTTGGTCTGCCGCATCTCGTTCAGCAGGTCGCTCACGGAGAGGCTCTGAGAGCCTCCCGCGGCCAGTTGCGGCTCAAAGAGCGGGCCCCGGGCCGCCTGCTCCCGGCCCCTTTTCGCCAGACGCCAGAGAATCAGGCCCAAGACGAGGAGCGCCAGCACGGCCACCCCGTCCACAATGTCTTTCCGGATTGCGGCTGCACGGGCCGCCTGGGCCATCTGCTTCTCGGCCAAATTCACCTGGCTGCGGTTGAAGGGCTGTCCCAAAATCGTGACGACATCTCCCCGCGCCCTGTCAATGCCGGCGGCGGCCGAAACCAGGTTTTTCAGTGAGGCGCTCTGCGCCGCCGTCAGCGGCTTGTCGACGGCCACCGCCACAGTCATCCTGCTGATATTTCCGGCAGGTATCACCTGGTGGGTGTTTTGGGTGTCGACCAGCCAGTGGCTGGTCGTGGTGTTGTTGGTGGACTTGCTGGGGCCCGTCCCTCCAGATGTGACGGGGTAGGCTGGCGTGTTGCCCCCGGTTCCGGCAGTCGTCGCGGCCTGGGTCCCTGCAGCCTGCGTACTGGTGCCCGTGCTGACCTCCTGCGACGACAGCACGGATTTCCCGTAATTGGTCGAACTCACGGTGGACTGGTCGAAATTGAGGGTCGTATCGACCCTCACCACCGCTGCGCCCGGTCCCAGCACCTGGTCAAGCATCGAGGTGACATTTTGCCCCACCTGGCTGTCCACCTGATTTTCCGCTGCCAGTTCCGCCTGGTTGGTCCCCGTGATCTGCGAGGACGGCTGGTTGTTCAGGGCATTTTGCGACAGCAGCGCTCCGGCCTGGTCGACCACCGTCACCTGCCCCGGAGACAGCCCCGATTCCGAATGCGCCACCAGATTCATAATGCCTTTGACTTGCGCCCCGCTCAAACTCGCTCCGGGATTCAAATCAAGGAATACGGAGGCGGTCGGCTGAGCCGTCGTTTCGCCGAAGAGTGCGGGAGAGGGCTGATTGATCATCACCCGCGAATCGTGCACCCCGTTGATGGAGTTGATGGTCACCGCGAGTTCCGCTTCCAGGTTGGCCAGCTGGCTGAGGCTGATTTCCTGATCGGTTTCCCCGAGACTGAAACTCAGAGGCTGCGGCAGCCCCACCGTCCCCGAAGGAATGTTTTGGTCCGCCAAGTCCACCCGCACCTGGTCCACATCTTTCTTCGGCACCAGCACGGTCCGCCCCTGGTCCGCCAGTTCATAAGGCACCTTCATCGAGGTCAGCTGCGTGGTGATCTGCCCCGCCGTGTGCGCGCTGAGGTTGGTGTATAGAGGCTGCCAGTCGGGACTGCCGAGCCAGTGCACGGCTACCGCCAGCACGCTGGCGGCCATGGCTGCTACAACCAGCAGACGCAAACGCTTGGTGGAGGATAAATCCTTCCACCAGGCGAGTGCGCGCTGTCCCCACTGTTTGATCCGCTCGTTCATCATCGACCTCTAATCGCCCTAAACGGACATGTTCATAATGCTCTGATAGGCCTGCACGACATTGTTGCGCACCGAGGTGGCCACGTCCAGCGTGCTCTGCGCCTCGCTGACGGCCACCATCGCCTGAGTCACCGACACCTGTCCTGTCATAGCTCCCGTGATCTGCTGGTTCGCCTGCGCCTGGCTGGATTCCAAGGAGTGCACCGCCCCTTGCAGCAGGGAGCCGAAACTGGAGCCGGAGGATTTGGACGCCAAGCTTCCGGATGAGGATGCTCCCACCTGAATGGGATTGTTCAGAGTCAGTCCAATAGGATTCATTGTTTTACGCTCCTAGGGTCAAGGCTTTCAAGACCATATTTTTGTCCGCGGTGAAAGCATTGGCATTGGCCTGGTAGGCCTGCGACGCCTCAGCCATATCCACCATCTGAGCCGACAGGCTGACGTTGGGCTCCGCCACGTAGCCCTGGGCGTTGGCCAAGGGGCTGGATGGGTCATAAGTCTCGGGAAAAGGCGCCTGGCTGCTTAAAATAGCGCTGACCACCACTCCCTGCCCGACTCCCGCGTCCGCTCCCCGGTTTGGCGCCGGCAAGCTCGCCAGCACCGCTGACTCGCTTTGGTAGGGGAATCCCGAAGAAGTTTTGGTGGTGGTGGCATTGGCCAGATTGTTGGCCACCAAGTCCAGGCGGACGCTTTCCGCACTCAGAGCGGTTGAGGTAATCTGCATGGCATCGAACATTACTGGGCCTGCCCTTCACTGACTATTTTCACTTCGGTCACCTTGTAGTTGAATGCCTGCACGGCCGTCTCATACAGCAGCTGCGTCTTCGCGAGATCCGTCGTCTGCTGGGTCAGGGAGACGCTGTTCAGGTCCGGCTGCAAAGACAGCGTGTTCACCGCCACCTGCCCCTGGACCTGCGCAATTTGGGCCGGTCCCTGGCTCAGTGCCTGCTTGAGCTGCCCCTGAAAGGACAGGGTCTCGGTCTTGTAGCCCGGAGTGTCGTAGTTCGCCAGGTTGTTGGCAATGAGGCCTTCCGCCTTGCGCGAAAGATTCAGCGCCGCCACCACAGCTTGGCTGGAAACCGTATCAAAGAGTCCCACTAAATCCATCCCTCCTGCCGTCGTGTCGTTCTTGCGTGGCCAAAGAGCGCATCGACCGGCCTCACGGGCCGTTGCCGATGGCGACCTGGGCCACCTGGGAGTACAGCACTAAAATATTGACCCGCCGGTTTTGCTGGCGGCCCTGAGCCGTAGTGTTGCTGGCCACTGGGTGGTAGCGGCCAAAGGCCGCAATCGACAGGCGCCCGGGCACTATTCCCGGCACATGCGCCAGTACGTAAACGACATTGGCAGACCGGGCGGCTGACAGCTGCCAGTTGCTCGGGTACTGCGCCGTGCGGATTGGTGTGGAGTCCGTGTAGCCTGCCACCTCAATATCGTTGGGCACGGATTTCAGCGCCTGCCCTAGCGAGGCCAAGAGAGCATCCGCCGGCGGGGAAATGCGCGCGGACCCCGATGGGAACAGCAAAGATGCATTCAGGCTGACTTCCACCCCGCGTCCCGTGCTCCCGACGGAAACCTGGCGGGCCAGCCCCTTCTGGTCAATAGCGCTCTGCAGTTGATTCTGCAGGCGGTTCATGCTCTCCAATTCCGCGTGGGTGCCTGACAGCCCCGCAATCACCGATGGCCCGGGAGAGGTTCCCACCACGCTCTTGGAATTGAACTGGGAGGCCAGGGCCTGCGACACCAGGGCGAATTTCACCTCTTGGTTGCGGCTCATCGCGTACAAAATGATGAAAAACGCCAGCAACAGAGTAATGAGGTCGGCATAGGTGAGCAGCCAGCGCATCATTCCGCCGCCCTCGCCGCCTGATTCCTCATCCAGGTCTGTGTCCCACGGCTTGCTCATGAGGCTTGCGCGGCCCCGCTAGGGGCAGGCTCGGGCGCCTCCTCCACACTCGGAGCGGTCTGCGGCGATCCAGACGGCCGGATAATGGTCATGAGCTTGTCCTTCAAAAGACTTGGAGCCATGCCCTGCTGGATGGCCAGCAGGCCCTCCAGTCCAATTTGCCGCATCAAAAGGTCGTGCTTGGCCTTGTTCTTAAGATTGCTGGCCAGGGGCAGCCACAAGAGGTTGGCGCTGGAGACGCCATACAACGTCGCCACAAAGGCCAGCCCGATCGCAGCCGCGAGCGCATTGGGATTGCCCGTCAGTTCACCCAGCACATGCACCAGCCCCATCACCGTGCCGACAATTCCCATGGTCGGCGCGTAGCCTCCGGCCTGTTCGAAAATGCTGGCGCCAATTTTCTGCTGCGAGTAGCGCGCGTAAATGTCGGACTCCAGCATTTGGCGCATCAGCACAGGGTCGGCATTATCCACAATCAGCTGGAGCCCCTTGCTCAAAAACTCATCGTGCGTCAGCGCAATTTCCGGCTCCAGCGCCAGAGGCTGCTGTTTGCGGGCAATATCCGTGTAGCCCGCCAACTGGTCGATGAGCACTATCGGGTCAAAGTTGCTCCGGGTCATCCCCATCCGGAACAGCATCGGCACCTTCTTGAGGTCGTCAATCGAAAAGGAGACGGCGGTTGCGCCTATGGTGCCCCCAATGACAATCAGGGCCGCGGTTCCCTGCAGCAGAGCTCCAGCCCGGCCGCCTTCCAGCACAAATCCCGTGACAATGGCCAGCACCCCGAAAATGATCCCGCCAATCGCCGTGACATCTAAGCGCATAAGTCCTCCTCCCACTCCTTCCCCGGACTTCAGACCCTACATCCAAATCCCGCGCTGGGCGCGGGCAATGGCCAGACGCCGCATGGCAAGGTAAGGGCTCGCAAACCACTCATACTCCTCCGGGGTTGCAAATCCCCGGCGGATAATCTCCCGGCGCAGGCGGGCCGGGTCCATTTCAATGCCGTTAAGCTTGCCCACCCCGATGAAATTCCCCGGTGAGACCGTAATCTGCGGCAGCCAGGCACCGTCATCCGGCACATATTCCGCATGAATGTCAAACATGCGGCGGTTGCCAATCACTTCCCACACTCCAGTCCACGGCGCCGGCCCCAGCACCACATGGTACATGCTTTCCCGGTTGCGCTCGCGGTTGGGTTTGATAATGTGCTTGCAGAACACCGGGCCGCCCAGCACAGGGTCAACCTGGTAGAGAACATGGTTCAGAATGTATTGGATGAGCTCCTCGCGGCTTGGAATCATCTCCCCGCTGGGAAAATAGCGGTCACTGTCGCGGCGCCGGCCCCGGGGCCGCGAGCGGGGACTCTGAAAAATTGGTGTGGTCATGGGCACCGCCTGTCCGTTATCAAAAAATGCCAGCGACTTGTTAACCAACGTCATCCCTCCCCTCTTGCATTGCTACCGTGTTTCGACAGCCTTTTGGGAATTCCTTCTTTTGAGGACAGAAATATGTCATAAGCCCAGCCACTTCTGAAAAATTCTTTCGGATTCTGTTGGCTGCGCAATCCGCCCGAAAAAAGCGCGGACCGCGGAAGGCGGGACGATATGGGTCACCACCGCATACAGGTCCTCCGGCAGCGCCTCGGGAAACAGCGCCATCATCTGCTGCCATGCTTCCCGAAAATAGGGGTAGGCGGCCAGCAGGCGGCTGAGAATCTCGAACCCGTCTTTGTCCCGCCCCGCCTCCTGCAAAGCCCGGGACGCCGCCAGCAGCGCGCGGAATGAATCGGCTCCGGGTTCTTGAAATTCGCGGCGGCCGTACGCGCCTGATCCCAGCTGGACAAAATATGACGCCGCTTCCTCAAAGCGCCCGAGAGCGGCCAGGGCCTGGGCTGCCGTGTACACGGCGTCGGCAGACGGCGCGCGGGCCACTAGACGGACCGAGGCAGCCCAGGCCTCCTTGACCCGCCCCTGGCCCGCCAGGGCCTGCGCCTGCACGAGAAGGGCCTGGTCCCTCTCCTCCGCGGAACATCCCGACTTCCGCGCCAGTGCCCTGCGCGCCAGCTCGAGGGCCTGCCCGTATTGCCGGCTCTCTTTTGCCGCCCGTGCCCGCACCACAAGCGGGGCGAGTCCCGGGGCCAGCGCCAATTGCAGCGCCCCACTCGGCTCCAAACCTCCGCTGGCTCTGGAAATCTCCACAGTCCCCTGCCCCACCGGCTCGCAGAACGCCAGCAGTTCGGGGCCGGGATTCGCTTTGAAAGCTCCGCGAAATCCCATAATCGGCGGGTGTTTGACCATGCGTATTTCCGGGCGGACCAATTCCTGCCGGTGGGACATCACGGGCAGGGTAAAGGCTTCTTCATGCCCTCTTTCCGCCAGTTCCTGCAGTTGGGGCAAGTCCATCCGGCGCACCGTTTCACTGCCTTCCAGCAGTAAGACGGCCTCACCGCTCCTGTCCCGGAATGCCCGGTCGTACTGCTGGGCGAAACTCCCCTGCCACTCGGGTCCGAGACGGATCTGGCCGGGTAATTCCAGGGTGCGGTGCCACGGCCCCAGTTCCATCCACACAATCTCCTGAGCCCAATCCGCCAAAGGCTCGCTGGCCCGCCAGACGTCGTCGGGGTCATCAGCCCAGCTGCTCACCAAGACCGTCCAGCCCACCCGTTTCCCTGCCACTACTGCTGACCCCACTCCATCACCCGCACACCGAATTTGTTTCCGACCAGCACGACCCGGCCCCGGCCAATAGCCTTGCCATTCAGTTTGAGCTGCAATGGCTCTGTCCACCGGCTTTTCAGCGCAATCCGGGATCCGACCCCAAACTGCATGACGTCCCCTACGGACAGGCGGGCGCCGCCGATTTCCGCCGTGAATGCCAACTGCAATCCCGCCAGGGGAGCCCATACCCCCAGATCGGAAATTTGGGGGCCGTGTCCTTTACTGTTGTCCAGGCCCGGGTCTGTTCCAGTTGGCAGCTCGGCGGGCGCCCCCGGGGCGGGAGAGTGCCCCCCGTCCCCGGCAAGCTCCTCGACCCCGGGCTCCTCGTGCGCTTCTTTGGACAGCACGGCCTGCAGCAGCTTGTCAATTTCCTCTTGCGAGAGCGGCTCATCACTCATAGTTTTCGTCGTCCTTTAACCGTATTGCCCCAAATAAATCCAGGCGATACTTATCCTTATTCTTCCTCATTCGACATAATTCCTCTTTTTATGGGAAAGAATTTACTCAAAGCCCCCGGACCTCCGGCCCGGGCAAACAGAATCCAAAGGAGAGCACGCATGCCGCACAAGAACGCGCCCGCCAGCCGCCCTACCGCTGGGATGTCTGTAGCTGCCGCAGCCCTGGCGCTGACCGCGATATTTTTTGGAATATGGTGGGGAATGCGCCGCAATGCCCCCAAAGTCGAATCCGCCACGCCATTTGGGCAGGGTCCGGCCCAAATGGCATCGCGGGCAGGGATATTAACGGCCCTGGCAGGAGAGCCAGCGCCCGGATGGACTTTGCTTGGACAAAATGGCACAATGGTCAGTCTGAACCAGTTTCGCGGCCGCGCTGTCATCTTCATGCCAGTCGACCCCGCCTGCACCAGCGTCTGCCCCGTGGTGGCCAGCGAGATGAGGCAGGCGGACCGGATTTTGGGCGGCCAGAGCCGCCATGTGGCTATCGTCGGGTTCAACGTCAATCCGTACTGGACCTCGGTCGCGGCCATCAGAAAATTCGACAGGGAAAACCACTTGACCTCCCTCCCGAATTGGTACTTCGTGACCGGCTCGGCGAAGTCTCTGACCTCCTTGTGGCAGCATTACCACATCTGGGTGGAGCCCCTCCCGGCCAAGAGAGCCGTCTACCATGCCAGCTATCTGTATTTCATCGGGCCCCACGGGCGCGAAAGGTGGCTGCTGGGCGGTTCGTCCGACAAATCTCTTGCCTCTTCGTACAGTGTGCTGGCCGCCGAGATTGTCCGCTCCCTGCTGGAGCGCGGATAGCCCGGGCCTTCTGGATCAGCAGCAGATTTGGCTGCATTCATCTATACTGGAGATGCCGAGCAGAAAAGCCTACGGTCCAGATTGCGAGTGGAGAGGAGAAGATATGGTAATGATGCCGTTCGACCGCCGCCGCGCTTTGCGCTATGGCCTGGGCAGCCTGTGGATTTTTGACGCGCTGCTCAAACTGCAGCCCGCGATGTTTCACGCCTTTCTCATCAGCAACGTGCTGGCACCCGCCGCCACCGACTCCCAGCCCGCCTGGCTGTTCAGCCTCATGATGGTCGGCGCCAAACTTTGGATCCATCTGGGCACCTGGTCCAATGTGCTCAATTTCAGTGTGGAACTGCTGCTGGGGGTGCTCATTCTATTGGGGCCGGACCGGCCTGCCGGGCGTGCCGGGCTGTGGCTGTCCATCTTTTGGGGAGCGGTCTTGTGGATTTTTGCGGAAGGGCTGGGAGGACTGGTGTCAGGGTCCCCCACCATTATTCAGGGGTCTCCCGGATCCGCCCCTTTCTATATGCTCGCAGCGGGACTGCTGCTCGCGCCGCAAGCCTCATGGGCCAAGGAGCGCCTCCGCCATGCGGCGCGCTGGGGCATGGGCGGGTTCTGGCTGGTGGCCTTTTTCTGGCAGGTGCTGCCCAGTTCGGGATTTTGGAGCGGTCAGGGGCTGGCGGCGCAATTTGGCGACGTGACCATGAACGGACAGGAGCCGCGCTGGCTGCAGATGGCTATCAATGCCGTGGTCATGTCGTCGCAGGCTCACCCTGTGCCCGAAAATGCCCTCTACAGCGCCATCCTCCTGCTATTGGCCGGTTTAAGCATCTGGGCTCCTGGGGCCCGCCTCACCTGGCTGCTGGAATTTGGCTGGCTCCTCTTTTTGTGGGCCATCCCCCAAGCCTTCGGCACCCTGCTCACGGGAACAGGCACCGATCCAGGCATGCTGTGGCCTTTCGCCCTTCTGGCCGTCACCCTCCTGGGCGGTTCCCAGCGTGCGGTGGCCAAACATTCCCGGCGGGACCGGGCAGTCACTGCCAAAAACGCTCCATGAACCTCTTGGAGGCCCAGCGCCCGATCATGCGGGCCGCTGCGGTCCGCACCTTGGGAATCATGAACAGCAAGCCGATAATGCCGGTCAGGGGCCCCGGGGTGATCATAAAGGCCATAGAGATGAGGAGCAGCGCCCCTTCTCCCAGACGCTGCACCGGGAATCCCTCTGAGGCCCATTCTCTCTGCACCGTCTCCCACCACTGTTTCCCGCTGACGCGGGCTAGGTAGGCTCCGAGCAGGGACGATGCCAGAGTAATGCCAATGGTCCATCCCCAGCCCAAAAAATGCGCAATGAGAAAAAGCAGGACCAGTTCCGTCAGGGGGACGATAAAGAAGACAGCCAACAGTCTTTTAAGCATCGCTTGCGCCCCTTTCCGCACTCGTATTTCTGTCTTCTAGTGTATCACGTCAGAGCTCAGAAACAGGAGGGGGAGGGATCGGGCGGCCGGGCAATCCGTTCACCAGCCACCAAGCGATAATGGCGGTAAAAAAGGCCGCGGCAATGAGGGGCGCATAGGGCCAGACGGTGTAGAGCAGCCCCCCCGGCAAGGGAGCCAGGGCCCCGGCTGTTTCCGTCACCAGATTGAACAGACCGTAGGCGGTGCCCGCCTCTTCCCGGCGCACGACTCTCCCCACCGCCACACCCTGCAGCCCCCGCGCCGACTCTCCGCTGCCCCGGAAAACCCCCGAAACAAGGGCCCAGGTGACGCTGCCGGGCGCCCACAAGATCGCCATCCACCCTAATGTCACCAAACCCAGTCCCCACCCGATCGACGAGGTGATGCCGTGCTTTTCCCCAATTTTCCCCCAAACCGGTCCGCCCAGGGTCCCGCACAATATGCCCACACTGCCCAGATAGCCAATCGTCTGCAGGGAAAAGTGTCCCACCGTTTTCCAGAAGGGCACCACATAAGGAAAGGCCATGCCCTGCACCACAGCCAGCGCCGCGGCAAAGATCATCCACTGGAAGAGACGCGGCCGCCCTTTCGGCGTCCACCGGGGACGGGGTGTCGGCTTGCGCGGCACTGGCGGGTGAGAGCGGACGGGAAGCACCGTCAAGGTCGAAATCGCATACAGAATCCCGCTGATCACGAAAACCATCTGGTAGGAATAATGCGAGGCCAGGTAGGCTCCCACGGGCGGAGCCACCACCATCCCCGCGCCAAACACGCTCATAACCACATTATAGGCGGTGGACAGATGCTCGCCTGATGCCTCCTCCACAATCACGGCTTGCAAGGCGGGTGTGGAGAAAGCTGACCCAAAATACAGCAGCACCCCCGGAATCAGCCACTGCCACGTCGGCGCCCAAGCAAATAAAAACGGCACCGGCACGCCTAAAATCCAACCCCACAGGACAAGCGTGCGGCGGTTGACGCGGTCCGCCAGATACCCTCCCGGAAACACGACCAGCGCGGTGGCGATGCCGGCGATGGTCGACATGATCCCGACTGCAACCGCGTTGCCCCCGAGCTTTTCGATGTACAGCGGCCATAAAATTCCGTAAAGGCCAAAACCCATGCCCCACAGTCCCATGGACAGAGTCAGCCACCACAGGTCATGGGTCATACCCAGTTTCTTTATCATGTCATCCCCCTGTCGCGGTGCCCAGACGCCATCCTTTCTTCTACGTCTACGCACCAGGACAAGGGACTAGACCAGGCCCTTAGGGCTTGTTGCGGGGCAGAGGCTCGCCAAACGCTGCCTGCAGCATTTTCACCGGCACCCGGGCCATTCCCTCAAAGGCCCAGAGCAACTCGTCCAGGCCCTTGACCCACGGAGAGGAACTGTGGCCAGTGGTGCGCCTGACTGCACGGAAAGGCGTCGCCACAACCGCGTCAAGGTATCCTAACTCCTGCCGGATCGCCTCATTGAGGGAACTGACGTCTCCCACAGGAGGGCTCTCCCCGTGACCCCGGTCCCCGCCCTGTGTTCCATCCGAACGCTCTTCGCCGCTCCTTGACTTCTGCTGATCCCCGCTCGGCATATTTTCCGCATCACGCTGCGCGCCGCCCTCACTGTTCTTGTGGTCGTGTTCCAACAAATTTCCTCCTTCGCTGAGATGAGATGTAGTGTCTCCCGCTGCTCCCCAAGGCATACCGCCCGCCCCGGATTTTCCAAAAACTGCCCGGGTGGCGCCATCGTGGCCGGGGCACTGTAAAGGTGGACAAACCAGTTAAAACGAGGAGGAAACCACTATGGCGGTTGCGGAAATCAAGATTTGGCCGGTGGGCACGAGCGATGCCAGCATCGCTCCCTATATCCGGGAATGCTTTCGGCTGGCGGAAGAGAGCCAGGAGGTAGAGGCCGTGCTGACCCCTACTTCTACAGTGCTCGACGGACCTCTCAGCGCAATTTTGGCCCTGGCGGACCAGATGCACCACGCCCCCTTTGGACTTGGGGCCGACCGGGTGCTGACGTCGATTACCATCGATGAGCGTCTGGACAAGGAAACGGATATGGAGGAGATGGTCGACAGCGTGCTGAATGATGAGGACGGCCCCGGCATCTGACAATCAGGAAGGTGCGGGGATAACCCGCACCCTCTCTCACATCTCCCGTCCGTATTGTTCGCTAGGGCGGTTCATGGTCAGCGAAAACGGGTGGTTTCCTACGGTTCAGAACCCCTGACAGGGTTTGGGGTCTCAGCATCCCACCGCCAGCACACTAGACAAGGGCCCGGCGGCCATGCGCCACGGGCCCTTGCATTATCATTCGCACTGAGCAATTGTTTTTGGAGATCCGGCCGCTTGTCACGAGCTTCCCAGCACACCCAGGTAGACGCCTTGAGAACGCTTGAGGAGTCATCCCCCCTAAGGGACCTTCCCTTTCACCCTTAAGCACACGCCCATGGCGCCTCACAGGGGGCTGACTTTGCCAGCTGCCGCCGGCGGACCCACAGGCTCCCGGGCCCTGTGGGTCCATGTCATCTTAGCCAGCCCCGCAGCCAAGAATAGATTGCGGGCGGCAAAGATATACACCACCCAGGGCATCATCCCCGGAACCGCGTAGCCGACTGGATACCCCAGCGTTGTAAACAGATAGGCGGCCGCCAGCAGGCGGTTGCCTGGCCGCATTGCCAACAGAGGCGCTATCCAAATCAGATATTGCGCCGAAAACACTTTCGTCGTGAGCAAAAGGATTCCCAAGGTCAAGATAGCCGCCTGCACAAATTCGAGGCGGCCCCGGAACTGCTGGTAAAATACTCCCGCCCACAGGGCGGCCGCCGCCACGGTCAGCACCGTCCCCACCAGGTGGGCAATCCCGTGGGCCTGGACGTCAACCGAGCCAAAAGCGTAAAACAGCTGGGGACGGGAAATGAGAGCGGTCAGACTGGCAGCCAGAGACCCGATCTCCACTGGCCGGTCGAGCAGGTAGCGGTACGACGTAAAGGCCTGATGCGAGGAACCCATAGCCTGCAGCCCCACCACCGCCAGGCCCGCTGCCAGGCTGTAGGCGAGGCGGTCCCAGCGCCAGCGTCCTGTCTCGCGCCATTCCTGAATGAGAAAAACCGGCCAGAACACGGCCGGAAACAGCTTCAGCAGAAAGCCCGCCACCGAGAATACCCAGGCGGCCCGCCAGCGGTGGCGCACCGCAAAATCGACCGCCAGAAAGGCGGCCAGGGAGGCGAAGATATCGTAGCGCTGAGCAAAAAGGCCCACGGTGCCAATGCTGAGATATCCCAAAAGCCTCATCCCCCACGCGGGCCCGTAGCGGTTCAAGCCCCGGTGCACCATCACCGCCAGAGCCGCCAGCGCAAACAGCGCAAAACCCAGCCGGTACGCTACGGGCAGCAGCAACGGCAGCAAAAACACCAGCAGCGACAGCGCAGGGTACTCCCTGGGCCAGTGGTGAAACCATGGATAGGTGGTGGCCGCTTGGGCATACCGCCGGTATTCCGCCACATCCACTTCCGGAAAGTGCAGCGACATCCAAATTTCCGTGACAGAGAAGGCCGCATACAGCATCCATACGTGGGCCTTCGTCCACGACCCCGCCATCACTGTTCCCCCAACGGCTTGATTCGCCTGATCGCCTGCCAGTCCTGGTCCCATGACAGCTTGGAAAACTCCGGGCCTACGGGCCCGGTGTATTTCCCTCCACTGCCCGCGTAAGCCGGGCTGGAGCCGTCCACCTGGTGAAAGACCAGTTGCGCAACCCGGGTCCCCGGATACAGGTACACGGGCGTGTCCGCTAGATTCGCCAGCTCCAGAGTCAAGCTGCCCCGGTATCCTGGCGATACCATCACGGCCGTGGCCACCATCAGCCCGAGCCTCCCCCAGGAAG
This sequence comes from Sulfobacillus sp., assembly GCA_027344105.1. Classification (GTDB taxonomy): domain Bacteria; phylum Bacillota; class Sulfobacillia; order Sulfobacillales; family Sulfobacillaceae; genus Sulfobacillus. The sequence goes on along the minus strand of DAHWJO010000004.1, from coordinate 44,053 downwards.
AGCGCCCGATGACATACGCCATCAAATCCTGGGGAACCTGGATGAATTCCAGTGTCACCCCCAGCACCAGCTGATTCGGGTGCAGAATCATCTTCTCTCCCACTTCCACCCGCGCCCGCTCTTGGTAGTCGGAGGTCCCGGTATCCATCGCCATCGGGTCAATCGGACCTCTGGCGGAGCGTTTCATCAAGATGAAGTCGGTGCCCAGACGCACATCCACCGATGCCCCATTGACCTGCTCCGCACTCAAGAGCGGCGTGACAATCAGCCGTTCCGGAAGGTTTGGGGCCTCCATCTTCCGGCGCAGCGCGGCTTCTCCGATCACCATGGCCCAAGCCCCCCCTCAACGTTTTCCGCCTCTGGCGCCGCCCGGCGCCAGGCCCGGGACAAAAGCTGCCCCTCTACCGCCTTGAACGCCAACAGGGCCGCCGTCCGCCGCAAATCCTGGGGCACAAAATGCAGCGCGGTGAGCACCGCCGGAATATCCCGGGGACTGGATCCGCCCGGATCATGCGGCACCACACCATACACCAGCTGCTCATAGTACGTCCCGTAATCAGGAAAGTTCCCCCAAACAAAGTGGTGCGGCTCCCCGGGCACTGAAGGCTGGCGGGAGAAAAATTCCCGGGTCGGGCCGTCCACCTGATCCTCGCCGTAGGCGCCGACAAATTCCCGCCACAAGGATGCGGCCAACGGCCCTGCAAACTGCCCCTCCCAGGCCGCCCACAAAGCCGCTGCGCCAATCTTGGCGATCACCTGCTGCATGCGCCCCGGGTCCGACTGAGCCCACACCAGCCCGGCTGCCGCCATCGCCAGAGGGTCATTGCCGTAAGCCTCGGGGTAGGCGATAAACACAGCCCGCTCATTTTCCGCAATGTCCCAGGAAAGCCCAGGCACTAGAATCCACGGCTTGCTGCCCCCCCTGACCACGTGGGCCATAGTCCTGGCGCAGGGCAGAACCGGCGCCTGCAGTCGGGCAATCCACGCGGTCCGCACCGTCTCATCCAGGGCCCCGACCGCCTCGCGCACTGGTATTGGCAAGGCTCCGGTGATCTCCTCCCGCCAATTCTTCCAAGCAATTTCATGCCACGTTTCCACATAACTCCCCCTTGTCCCGTCATGCCCGCCGCCCCGGCCAGCGATCGCCACGTCTTATTTTGTCACAACTTGCACGCATCCCGCGAACATTGCGGAAGGGACGTCCACAGGCGGCTGTTGGTTAATGGCGCACGGGTGTGCTACCATAAAACAATACAATCTAGAAAATTGTAGAAAGGACAAACCATGTACCAGTTTGCTGGATTCGCCCCGGATGATTTCGATATTTTTCTCATTCCCGAGTTTCACGACCGCATGACGGCCGTGCGCACCCATATCCGCCCCAAGCTCGCCATGATCGGCGACGACCTGGCGCCCCGGCTGACCGAACTATTGCGGCAGCCGATCTTTCCGCATACCGCATCTCATGCCAGGCGGCGCGTGAATCCCCCCGATGACACCTGGGTGTCTTTTTCGCGCAATGAGCGCGGATACAAACGGTTTGCGCATTTTGAAGTCGGCATCACCTTAAATTATGTGTTTGTCCGCTTTGTCGTCAAGCGCGAGGGGGAAGACGACAAGCCCGCCCTGATGCGCCACCTCAGAAGCCAGGGAGAGGACGCTTTCCGGCTGTCTGACCCCGCCCCGATCTATTGGTATAAAGACGACCACGGCGTCGATCCCTTTCCCCTGTCGGAGATCACCCCGGCCAAGGTCGGCGAGATCATCCGCCATACCGATGTCAAGAGCCACGGATTTACTGTCGGGCTCACATTCAGCCGCACCGACCCGGTCGTGGCGAGCGCTGCATTGATCGCCCGGACGTATAACGTCATTGCCCACCTGTCACCGCTCTATGCCGGGGCTGTTCCCATGGAAGCGCTAAGCCAATGACCTGCATGCTTGACAGCATCCCGGAACAGTTGCGCCATAGCCTTTGCCGCGTGGTCACCGAGGACATGACGGCCGGCGCCATCGGCAACCCGACGGCGGTGCCCGTCCTGGGCACCCCCATTGTGCTCGGACTGTTTGAGATGGCCGCAGCCCAAGCGCTCCTGCCGTTTTTAGATGCCTCTTGCCTCATCGTCGGTCTGGAAGCCAGCCTCTCCCACACCAGCCCGACGCCTGTAGGGCTGACAGTGGAAGTCACTGCAGACCTCCAGCTGCGGCAGGGAAACAAATTTTTCTGGACCGTATCCGCCACAGACGGACAGGGCCCCATTGCCCAGGGCGCCTTGACGTCCGCCGTCATTCCCGAGGACGCTCTGGCCCGCCGCATCCGGCAGAAACAGGCCGGCAGAAGCTAGACGGTCGGCGGCTGGCGGCTGTAAGCCGGCTGGCCGCTCCACGGGAGCGCCGACTCTTCGGCGCGGGTTTCCCAGTACCAGGCGGGCCACAGCCGGGACTCGACCTGGTAGTGGTCAAAAAATGTCGTCAGAAGCGCCATCAGCCCCCCGGTGCGGGGCGGGTCCTTGGACAAAATCAGGGAGGTGGTGCGCGCCAACGGAGGCAATCCGGGCACATCAATGGCGGACAGCGTGCCGCTGGCAAGATCTTCCGCCACCACGGAATCCGGAACGAATGCCACCCCCAGTCCCACCTTCACCATACTTTTGACCAGGTCGTGGCTATTGAACTCCATCAGCACGTGGGGAATGATGCCGTGCTGTTCGAGCATGCCGTCCATGAAGGCGCGAAACCGGGAGGGAGTCTGGTACGAGATGAAGTCCATATGCGCCAGCTCTTCCAGGCTTAGCTGCCGCGGCATCTTCCGGGCCCGGTCAGGGTTGACCACCAGCCGCACCGTATCTTGAAACAGGGGCACCGAATCCACCTGCGGGTGGATGATGGGAATGGTGACCAAGCCAACTGCCAAGTCTTGGCGGATCACCCCGTCCAGCGTCTCCTGAATTTCCCCGATATGCACACGGACCCGCAATTTCGGGAAGTTTCTTGTAAAAACCGCCAGCACTTTTGGCAAAGAGAACACCGCGACCGTCGATACGGCTCCCACGTCAATCTCCCCCTGCCCCGGCCGCTCGACCTCGTTCACCGCCTCATAAGCCTGCTCCACCAGCGACTGGACCCGCTTGGCATAGTGATAGAGCACCTCGCCGCTCGGAGTGAGGCGCATGCGCCGCCCCTGCCGGATGAGCAGGCGGGTGCCAAATTCCTCTTCAAGGGCGGCAAGCTGCTTGGTCACGGCCGGCTGAGTCAGAGATAGCTGGTCTGCCGCCCGCGTCAGACTGCCTGCGTCGACAATGCGCACAAATGTCTTGAGATGGGACAAAACCACGCCGTGCGCCCCCTTCTTGCTTCCACTGTTCGCCTGCTATTGTATCGCATCATTTTTTGTTATTCCACTTGGTTATGCGATCGATAAATATTTTTCATTTTCAATCACCTCGGCAGGGGTCTACAGTAAAGGTACGCGCAGACATTTCTGGCAGGCGCTCAAGAAGCAGGAGGGACAGTGTATGATTGCATGGAAGATAGGCGGGGATCAGGGAGAGGGGATCGACTCCACAGGAGATATTGTCATCCATGTCGCCAACCGCCTTGGCTACTATGTTTACGGATACAAATCTTTTTCGTCCCGCATTAAAGGGGGCCACACCAATTACAAGGTGCGGATCGGGGTCCGCCCCATCCGGGCTGCAACCAAGCGCACCGACATCCTGGTGGCACTGAACCAGGAGACCATCAACCTGGCGGCTCCCGAGCTTGAAGGAGGGGTCATCCTCGCGGACAGCGCATTCCAGCCCACCCTGCCGCAGGGCGCCAATGCCCAGCTGCTGATGCTCCCCATGACACAGATCGCCAAGGAGAGCGGGTCCGCCCTGATGCGCAACATGGTAGCGGCCGGGGCATCGGCCGCCCTGCTCGGGTTCAGCCTCGAGCCATTCAGCGATTACGTGGCCAAACGGTTCGGATCCAAGGGCGCCGCGGTCGTGCAGTCGAATCAGGAGGCTTTGCAAAAAGGCTACCAAGCCATTGCCGAACAGCTTTCGCAGGTGACGAGAACCTTTGCGCTTGAAAGCTCCCGTCCCGCTGACCGCCTCGTGCTGACAGGCAACGACGCGGTGGCCCTGGGCGCCCTCGCGGGAGGCTGCCGAATCATGTGCGGCTACCCTATCACCCCCGCCACCGACATTATGGAATCTCTCGTGAAATGGTTTCCAAAAGTCGGCGGGGCCGTCGTGCAGATGGAGGACGAACTGGGTTCAATCACCGCAGCGATTGGCGCCGGATTCGCCGGTGCGCGGGCCATGACCGCGACTTCCGGTCCCGGCCTGTCCCTCATGCAGGAAGCCATCGGGCTGGCCGCTATGACTGAGACCCCCGTAGTGATTGTGGATACCCAGCGCGGGGGCCCCAGCACGGGCATGCCGACCAAGCAGGAGCAGTCGGACCTGCTGGCCCTGATTCACGGAGGGCACGGGGAGGCGTCCCGAATTGTCATTACGCCTTCCTCTGTAGAAGAGTCCTTTGAAGACGGATACGAAGCGTTCAACCTGGCGGAGTATTTCCAGACCCCCGTCATTATTGCCACGGACCTCTCTCTGTCCCTGTGGCAGCAGTCCGTTGACCGGTCCCGTCTTGCCGGACCGGTGCCGATAGACCGTGGCCGCGTCTTGCCGTCAGTCCCCGCCAGCGCCGAGTCCGCGGCAACTTTCCAGCGTTACGCATTCACGGCCGACGGCATCTCTCCCCGCACACTGCCCGGCACCCCCGGCGGCCAGTACCTGGCCACCGGGGTGGAGCACAGTCCTTCCGGGAAAGTGTCCGAGGATCCCGCCAACCGCGAGCGCATGATGGACAAAAGGCTCGGAAAAACCGCGCAGATTCACCGGATGCGTCCGGGATTTCTAGTTCAGGGGCCGTCTGATGCCGATATTGTGCTGGTTGGGGTCGGGTCCACAGCCGCCGTCAATCTGGAAGCTCTCCCCTTTTTGGAAGCGGCTGGCATACGCGCCTCCGCGGGCTGGTTCCGCACCCTCGCCCCTTTCCCCGCCGAGCAGTTTGCCCAGGCGGTAGCCCGGGCCCAGCACATCCTGGTCGTAGAGCAGAACGCCACCGGACAGGTGGCCCAACTGATTAAAGCAGAAGGCCTGTACGACTGGCGCTACGGCTCCTTGCTGAAATATGACGGAGTGCCGTTTTTGCCGGAAGATGTGGCAGAGTATGTCCAGAAACTTTTATCGAAAGTGGAGGTGGCCCCCTGACATGGCAACGCTGCAGGATTTTAAAACCGCCGAAAAATCTTGGTGGTGTCCCGGATGCGGAGATTTCGGGGTGCTCGCAGCCCTTCAGAAGGCGCTGGTCAAAGTCGGCGCCGAGCCGGCCACCACAGCCATTGTGGCTGGCATCGGCTGCTCCGGCAAAATCGGCAATTACATCAACTCGTACAACATCCACGTCACGCACGGGCGCACACTTCCTGCCGCCTTAGGGGTCAAGCTGGCCAACCGCAGCTTGCGGGTTCTGGCCGTCGGCGGCGATGGCGACGCCTACGCGATAGGGATGGGGCACTTCATGCACTCTCTCCGGCGCAACGTGGACATCACGTATATTGTGATGGACAACCATGTGTACGGGCTGACCAAAGGCCAGACCTCGCCGACATCCGAGACGGGATTCCACACGAAAACCTCTCCCCAGGGCAGCATCGAGCAGCCGGTCCACCCGCTGATGCTGGCGGTCGCTGGCGGCGCGACTTTTGTCGCCCAAGGATTTTCGAGCTGGCAGCCGCAACTAGCCGACCTCATCGTGCAAGGCATGAACCATCCCGGGTTTTCTCTCATCAATGTGATTTCTCCCTGCGTCACCTACAACCGGGTTAATTCTTACGACTGGTATAAAAAGACCCTAGTCAATCTGGATGATGACCCGGGTTATGACCGTTCAAGCCGCTCACGCGCCTTAACCCGGCTCGAGGAATCCGATGAACTGGTGACCGGACTCATCTATGAAGAGCCGTCAATTCCTTATGAAGCAAAGATTCCCGGGTTTTCCGACATACCCTTGGCGCATCAGGATGGCCGGCTCAGTCCAGAGGTGTGGAATCAGATTCTTGGGCAATTCGAGTAGGCAAGTTTGGGCCATATGGTCCCTGGAACTCACCCTAATGGTCCTGGCCGTCTGTCCTGGCAATGCTCATAATAAAGTCAATCAGACGACGACTCAACGCCGATATACTGGAGGATGCGACCATGAACTTTAACGAATCGCCCCATATCATCACCTGGGAACTGACACGGGCTTGCCAGTTGCATTGCCGGCATTGCCGGGCACGCGCTATTCCCCGACGCGACTTCCGTGAACTGAACCTGAGCCAGATTCAAGGGGTTCTCGATGACATCGCGCAGATGCACCCCAGGCCGATGGTGATTTTCACAGGTGGCGACCCTCTCGAGCGCGATGATTTGCCCGCCATCATCAAAGCCGCTGTGAGCCGGAATATCCGCACAGCCATTGCCCCCAGCGTCACCCCACTCCTGACGCCAGAAGTGGTGCGGGTGTGGAAAGACTTGGGAGTAAGCGCGGTGTCCTTGAGTCTTGATGGGGCGACCCAAGCGGTTCATGACCGTTTCCGGGGCGTTCTCGGGACATTCGCCCGTAGCATTGAAATTGCCCACGCCATCACGGACAATGGCCTGGCGTTGCAGATTAACACATCGGTATCGCCGTTCACCATTCAGGACATGCCCAAAATGGGTCGGCTGGTGCAGATGCTGAAGGCAAGAAGTTGGGAGCTGTTCTTTGTAATTCCCACCGGCCGTGCGCGGGCCGCTGAGAGTCTGGACGCTGAAAGCATCGAGAACGCTCTGAATTGGCTTAAGGATTATGCCAAGACCGTCTCATTCCGGGTTACTTCTGTTGGCGCGCCGCAGTTTGCCCGGGTCTTAGGGCGTCCTCTGGACTCCGCGCCCACGATCCGCGAGGCTCAAGGCTTTGCTTTCATCAGCCATTATGGCGACGTCTACCCATCCGGTTACCTGCCCATTTCGGCAGGCAGTCTCAAACAGCAGCCGTTCAGCGAAATCTACCGGAATTCCGAGCTGTTCTGCACGCTGCGCGACTCGACCAATTTTGAAGGGCGTTGCGGGGTCTGCGACTACCATGAGATCTGTGGAGGGTCGAGGGCGCGGGCGTATGCGGTCACTGGCAATTATCTAGCGCAGGATCCCGGCTGCCCGGCCTTGGATGAAGACGAAGACGTCATGCAGCCCGTGTAAATTCCCGCCACTGCGCTGCTTGGCGGTACGTTCCGAAGTATATCGGCCAGACGGGGTTCCCGTCTGGCCTTTTTGAATATGAGAACCGGACCGTGGCATGGGGAGGAAACAGCCGAGTATGTGGTTGCCCGGAATTCTTATGAAAGCCATCCTGTTCGGGCAGCAGGTGTTCCGGCGGATGCTTTATTCAGAGCGCTTTAACATCGCGCACGGCAACCTACACCCATTGGGGAATTTCGTCGGTGTGGCTGACCACACCGACGTCTCCGCAGTGGGATGCGGGGGCCCAAGATTTTAGAAATGAGAAATTCATCATACCGGAGAACCGTTCAATCCGCCTGATTCCCGAACTTCACCCACGCCGGGTGGAGCGCATTGCCGTGCTCGTATGGGATTGTTTGAAATGGTCTTGTTGGTATCGCGATTAGTTTTCGTTTGGATGCGGCACCGACTCCATCACCCCGGGGCACCGGACACTAGGGCCCGCAGCCAACCCCTTCTGATCGGGGTGTTCTCTCACGGTCTGGACGCGCTGGAATCCCGAAACAGAGAAAAAACCGTAGCATAAAGCCGGTGCTTTCTGGAGATATTTTCATGGTGAAGATTTTTGGTTGAAATTGCCTCAGACTCCTAGCGTAGACTGGGGACCCTTCACGCGGGAGGACTCGATGAGACTGAACCACGACCAACTGCAAGTCCGAGCTCGCGAATTTGCATTACTGAGTGAAGTGACGCATGGCCGTCCACAGGCGCGAACATTTTGGCCCGCATTTAACCGTGACGTGTCGAGCCTCCATACGTTTGCCATGCATCTGTCACATTTGCGCGTCCTGTGCTCTCAGCCAGCGGAGGATTGGCTGCTCGACCACATCGCCTTTATTCAGACTCAAGCGCAAGTGGTCCAGCGTCAGCTCCCGCGTCGTGTCTTTCACCGACTGCCGCGTCTTTCCGGAACGGGTATGCCCCGTGTGTATGCTATCTGCCAAGACTATTTGAGCCATGCCGATGGGCATTATGATCCTCGCGACTTTGAACAGTATGTTGAAGCCTACCAAGAAGTATCGGTGCTGACCATCTTAGAATGCTGGGTGTTACCGGAGGCGATGCGGGTGGCCATCATTCGCCAATTGGCCCAGACTATGGGTGAGGTCCGCCACCGCCATGAGGTCTGTGCTCAGGTGAGCAGCGTTCTGGCTCCATTGAAGTCCGCTGCCCACTCCGATCAACAAATTCAATCCGCATTGAACCAAATGGTCGGTCGCCGGCGTTTAACTGCTGTCGAAGTCGTGCATTGGGTCCGCCATCTCAACGAATGGGAACCGGAGATGGACAAGGTTCGGGACTGGCTCCAGGCTTATGTAGATAATCGCCAAGTCGACCTGGAGCAAATGACGTCTTTTGAACATCAATTCGACGCACATCTTCAAGTCATCTGTGGAGATCTCGTCACGAGTCTTCACCGCCTAGAACGTCAACCGTGGCGCACCACGTTTATGAACATTTCCCACGTGGACAAAATCCTATCATCGGACCCCCGTGGGGAATATCGCCTATTGGATTGTGCCAGTCAAGACCTATTACGCAACCGGGTAGAAAAAATCGCGGGGCAGTTGCACCTGCCGGAGTCGTTAATTGCCCGCACGGCAATTCAAGTCGCCAAAAACACCCAAGGAGACCCCACATTACAGCAATCTCATTTTGCGTACTATCTCTTGGATCCCGACGGCATCCTCCTACTCAGCCAGGCCCTATCGGACGTCAGGCGGCCCCGCTGGCACCCTTCCTGGGCCATTCGCCGACACCCGCTGTCGGCATATTGGCTGGGGTTGGCGGTGCTGTTCGTGGGATTGTTATGGGCATCAGGGGTCTGGGTTACCGACAAGTTGGCGATCGGGGGATGGTCATGGCTCATTATTTTCGTCGCGCTATCGCTGCCGGTGAGCGAGTGGATGGTGACCTTGGCTCAGATGGCTATTGTGCGCGGATATCCGGCCAGGATCTTGCTTCGCTATGATTTTTCGGCAACGGTGCCTGAAGATGCCCGCACGATGGTGGTAATCCCCATCATTTGGTCGGATCGTGACGAAGTCGACGACGTAGTGTCCCGCCTCGAAGTACACTATTTGGCGAATCGCCAGTCAAACATTACCTTCGCTATTTTAGCCGATTTCGAAGATGGGGCTACCGAGACCGTCCCCGGCGATCCCGAGCTTATCACCTATGCCATCAATCACATTGACCGTCTCCGGGCGCAGTATGGTGCTGACCGTTTCTTTTTGTTTCATCGCACCCGCCGCTATAACTCTTCAGAACGCGTTTTCATGGGATGGGAACGCAAACGGGGTAAATTGGTCGAGTTTGTCGAGCTGTTGTCTGGCCGCCAGGATACTAGTTTTACCACAGTGCATGGAAGCCTGGATATTCTTCATCAGATACGCTATGTCTTCACCGTAGACCACGACACCAAACTTCCCATCGGTGTGGTGGCCCGCATGGTGGGCACCATGCATTTCCCGTACAATCGTCCGCGGTTAAATTCCACTCAAACTCGGGTTGTCGAGGGATTCGGCGTCCTTGAGCCCCGGATTGCCATCAGCTATGACTCAGCACAAGGATCACGGCTGGCCGCACTCTGGGCCGGCGAACCTGGCATTGACCCTTACGTGTTTGCCGTATCGCATCCTTATCAAAATTTGTTTGGCGAAGCAGCTTTTGTCGGTAAAGGTATTTTTGATGTCCAAGCATTTCTCAAAACCGTCGTAGAGCGAATTCCTGACAACTTGGTGCTGAGCCATGATTTACTGGAAGGAGGATTCCTGCGCACCGGGTTGACGCCAGACATTGAGGTCATAGAGGATCATCCCAGTTCCTTTTATGCCTACCAGCGGCGCGCCGACCGATGGATCCGGGGCGACTGGCAGTTGCTGCCGTGGCTTGGGGTCCATTGGAAAAATCGGCGCGGATTATCCCAGCGTGTCGACCTCAGCCCCTTGGCCCGCTGGCAAATTATCGACAATCTGCGCCGTAGTTTGGTCGCTCCCGCACTCTTTGGGGTTGCCCTGCTTGGACTGTCGGTGCTTCCCGGGCACCGCGAGGTCTGGGCCGGAATTGTCTTATTGACAATATTCTTACCCTTGGTGCAGGCGATTCTCGGAGGCGTTTGGGGATGGGCTCGTTTAAAGCGGCTGGGGCTGGCATTCGGACAAAGCTTGGTGCAGTTGATGACCCTTCCCTTCACTGCCGTGGGAAACATCATCGCCATCGTGAGAACCCTATACCGATTGTTAGTCAGCCAGCGCCATTTGCTGGAGTGGGTACCCGCTAAACAGACCAACCGCGGCGGCACCCATACTTTTATGTATGAAAAGCAAAGTTATGCCGCCATTGCCCTATTTGCAGCCTGGGCATGGCTGGCGACATCCCCGGGCGACCATATCATCGGTACGGTGTTACCAGCGCTCTGGTTGCTGTCCGGACCGGTGATCGGGCACATGAGCCGTCCGCTGCATACGTGGCAGACCCGCTGGACTGATGCGGCAACGGCTCAGTTGGAACTGTGGGCACGCCAGATATGGGCTTTCTTCGACCACTATGTGACGGCCAAGGAGTCGTGGCTGCCTCCCGATAATGTGCAGTTCCCTACAGGGGAGAAGATTGCCCACCGGACGTCGCCCACCAACATTGGACTGTATCTGGCCTCGGTGGTCGCGGCCCGCGACCTTGCCCTGATCGATACCCAGACCATGGTCGACCGCATAGGGGCCACTTTGGCCACACTGGCGAGGATGGATAAGTGGCGCGGCCACCTCTTCAATTGGTATGACACCGAGACCGCCGCGCCCTTGGAGCCGCGCTACGTCTCGACCGTGGACTCAGGAAATTTCGTAGCGTATTTGCTGCTGGTGCGTCGGGCTTTGGGAGGGTACCGGGCCCTCGAAAAAGCCTGGGCTGAGCGTCTACAGGCCATGGAAGAATTAATTTGGCACCTCATCGGCAATACCGATTTCCTGCCGCTATTCAGTCCGGACGAACAGCTGTTTGCTATCGGCTTTAACGTCAGCGCCCATCAACGGGACACCTCGCTTTACGATTTATTGGCTTCGGAGTCCCGTCAAACCAGCCTTATGGCGATTGCCCTCGGCCAAATTCCTGCTTCCCACTGGTTTGCTTTGGGCCGTGCCATGACTCTTTCAAACCGGAGGAAAACCCTCTTGTCATGGTCCGGTTCCATGTTTGAATATTTATTGCCGAATATTATTTTCCGCACCTACCGCCAGTCCATATGGGACTCCACCTTCCAAGGAGTAATCGCCCGTCAACGCCACTACGCCGCACAGTGCGGTGTGCCTTTTGGCATTTCGGAAAGTGGCTACTACCGATTCGACTACCAGTGGAACTACCAATATCGCGCTTTTGGTGTGCCGGGGCTGGGTATGAATAGCGGCCTCGGCGAAAATTTGGTGGTAGCCCCCTATGCCACTATAATGGCGTTGCCCTATGCTGGACCCGAAGCTCTCGAGTCACTGCAGCAATTGGAAAATTTGGGAGCCAAAGGTCCTTACGGATTTTATGAGGCGGTCGATTTTACCCGCCGTCACTTGCCCAAAGGCAGCGCCTATCAGGTGGTTCAAAGCTTTATGGCACACCATCAGGCTATGAGTTTGTTGACCTTGACCAATCTCCTTCGCCATGATGTGATGATCGACCGGATGCAAGCGGATCCTCATGTGAAAGCCGTCAATTTGTTGTTGCAAGAGCGGGTGCCCGACAGACCGGCTTTAATGACCCTGCCTCGGGAAATACCACCGTCCCTGCCCCAAATGGAAAGTGATCCAGGCGCGGGCGCCCGCCGGTTTACCGCAATAGAGCCGGTGCCCCAGATCAATGTGGCGTCTAACGGCACTTTTGCGAGCTGCAGCCGTGAGGACGGCAGCGGAGGACTGACATGGCGAGGAGTGGCCGTCACCCGCTGGGATCGGGACCCCGTGGTGAGCTCCACCGGGTACGCCATTTATCTGCGTGACGTCGATTCGCAGGCGACATGGAGTGCCAGCCTTTTTCCTTGCCAGACCGAAACCCCCATTGAGACTATATTTCGGGTGAATCACACCAGCTTTCAAGGCCGCTGCCAAGACATCCACTGGAGTCTCGACGTGACCGTCCACCCCGATGTGGATGCGGAAATCCGCCGCCTCGTCGTCACTAATCGGTCTGAGCGGGCGCGAACGCTGGAAGTCACCTCATTTTTGGAACTGTCGCTCGCCGACCCCGCCGCAGACCTCGCCCATCCGGCTTATAGCAAATTGTTTGTAGAGACCTCTCATGATCCCGCCGCTCGCTGCCTCTTGGCGCACCGGAGGCCGCGGCAAGAGGAGGAGGTGGAGATTTGGGCCGCCCATGCGATGTTTTCAGAGGACGTCTTGCCGTACGAATTCGAGACCGACCGTGCGCAATTCGTGGGCCGCAATCATTCCCTGGGGACCCCGCAAGGCATAGGGCAGCCGCTAACGGGTTCTTGGGGGGCAGTCACTGACCCTGCGTTTGCCATGCGGCAGACCCTTCACCTCAATCCGGGAGGGTCGGCCACCGTTTACCTGATCACGACCGCCGCAGTGTCCCGGGAAGCCGCCATTGGCCATTTGCAGCGGTTGCACGCGCCAGGGCAAGTGGAGCAAGGTTTTCATCTCGCTTGGGCGAGAAGCCAGATCGACTTGCATTTTATGGCCCTCACGACGGATCAAGCCTTAGCGTCGCAAAAATTGGCAGGTTCTCTGCTTTATTCTCCGCCTCTATCCAAACCCCGGCGCGACGCCATCTTGGCAAACGTATACGGTCAGTCGGCCCTGTGGCCGTATGGCATCAGTGGCGACCTTCCCATCGCCGTCATCCATATCACCAACCTTGCGGATTTGCCTTTTGTTGGCCTCGTCGCACGCCAGTTGCGCTATCTCGCCATGCTCGGCATCGTATCGGACCTCGTGATCCTGGTTGAAATGGCTGCGTCCTCCGAAGAGATCTTACAGCACCTGGCAGCCCACCTCCGCTCTCGGGGCATCTCCACCTTGCAACACACCGCCGCACTTCATGCTTCCCAGTTGTCTCCAAATGAGAAAATCCTATTGCGGTCGGTAGCGCGGATTTGGTTGAGAGCCGGAGGGCCCAGTGTCAGCGCCCAACTGCCACAAAATCCCCGTCACATTGTCCCCCGCGGGGCGCGCCGGCCTCTGATTAGGGACAGCTACCCCGTCCGTCCTCCCCAATCGCCGCCAGATGGCGAATTTTTCAATGGCTGGGGAGGATTTGTCGACCAAGGTCGAGCATATCGGATGTCCGTGCGCCAGGGCGCCGTGCCCCCACGTCCCTGGAGCAATATATTGGCCAACCCCGATTTTGGCTGTCTCATCACCGAACTGGGCACGGGCTACACCTGGTGGAAGAATTCCCACGAATGCAAATTAACCCCGTGGTCCAATGACCCCGTTGTGGATCCGCCCGGCGAGTGCCTATATCTCCAAGATCTTGAGAACCGGATGCTGTGGTCGGCTTCACCCTCCCCGGCGGGTGGGGACCGCACATTTACCGTTACCCACGGCTTTGGGTTTACCCGGATTGACCAAACCCAAGGAGACATCACGCATCAGATGGAAACCGTCGTGCCTCTCCAATCCCCCCTGAAATTGGTGCGATTGACACTCCGCAATCACTCAGACCAGGCGAGGCGGATCCGGGTCACATACTATGCCGAATGGGTCCTTGGGGTAGACCGGGAACGCGAGTCTCCTTTTGTGGTAACCTGGTGGGATTCAGAATCTCAGACCTTGATGGCCAAGAATACGTATCAAGAGAACTTCCGGGAGGCCACCGCCTTTTTGCATATGAGCATGGCAACATCCGGTCCGCAGGCCTATTCTTGGACTGGGAACCGACTGGAATTCATCGGGCTTGGGGGGTCTGTGGAACATCCCGCCGCTCTCGGCCAGGAGCGGCTTACCTGCAGCGTTGGCGCCTTCCAAAGTTCCTGCCACGCCTTGCAAGGCGTGGCAGAAGTTCCGGCTCATGGGCAAGCGACGGTAATCATTCTTCTAGGGTGCGCACAGTCAGCCGCTTCGGTGAACGCACTAGTGGCGCGCTTTGGCGATGAACCCGCCTACCGGGAAGCGTCCAGCCAGGTAGCCCAATACTGGCAGCGCATCACTGCCCAGGTCACGGTCAAAACCCCGGACCGGGCGATGGACCTGATGCTGAACGGATGGCTCCTCTATCAAACCATCAGTTGCCGGCTTTGGGCCCGTGCCGGTTTCTACCAAGCAGGAGGAGCCTTCGGATTTCGCGACCAGTTGCAAGATGTGCTGGCCCTTTTGCACACTGATGCCGCCACCGCGCGCAGTCACATTTTACTAAGCGCTGCCCACCAATATCAGCAAGGCGACGTTCAGCATTGGTGGCACGAGGACACCCATAAGGGAATTCGCACTCGGATCAGCGATGATTTGTTATGGCTGCCGTATGTTGTCTCGCGTTATTGGGAACATACCGGCGACACCAAATTACTGAGCATAAAAGTCCCTTACCTGGTCAGTGCCCCCTTGTCCGCTGAAGAAACCGAACGCTACGAAGAGACCCGCGTCTCGGACGAGCAGGACACCATTCTCGGTCACTGCCTGCGGGCCATAGCCCATGCCTCGCGTTTCGGTCGTCACGGCATCCCGCTCATCGGTGCTGGCGACTGGAACGATGGAATGAACAAGCTCGGCCTTCAAGGACGAGGCGAAAGTGTCTGGCTAGGATGGTTTTTACTGGATGTGTTGAAGCGATTTGTGCAGTTGAGTCGCAATGTGCCGGAAATTCTACCTCGCGACACCATCAGTAAATTTCAGGCCACGATTAGCGCCCTCGAGGATAATCTGAATATCTATGCCTGGGATGGGAAGTGGTTCAGGCGTGCTTATACTGACCATGGCACATGGCTCGGAACGAGCCAGCAAGAGGAAGGGCGGATTGACGCCATTGCTCAATCCTGGGCGGTAATCTCCCAAGGCACCTCTGTTCGCCGGCAACGTCAAGCCATGCGCTCGTTCGACCACGCGCTGGTAGACCGCACCCTGCGTCTTGTCAGACTTCTCACGCCAGGTTATGACAAAATGACGCCAAGCTTAGGGTACATTCAAGCCTACCCCCCGGGGATTCGTGAAAATGGCGGCCAGTATACTCATGGAGTGATTTGGAGCGTTGTTGCCTGGGCGATGATGGGATGCGGTGACAAGGCTTTTGAGTTGTTTTCCCTACTCAATCCGGTATTGCGGACGGGATCTTTCGCTGGGGCACGTATTTACGGAAACGAACCCTACGTCATGTCGGCGGATATTTACACGGCACCCTATGTAGAGAGCCGAGCAGGCTGGTCTTGGTACACCGGATCTGCAAGCTGGATGTACCAGGCGGGGTTGGAGTCCGTATTAGGCATTACACGCCGGGGCCACCGGCTATACATTCAACCCTGTGTTCCTCCAAAATGGGATGCCTTTGCCATCGACTATCGATTGGGGTCAACCACGTACCAAATCCACGTGGAGCTGCACCGCGGCAACGGCGCAGCCAGCCAATGGATTATAGATGGCACGTCCTACCCGGCCGCACCGTATCTGACATTAGCCGACGATGGGCAATCACACATCGTGACCTGCCAGGTTCCCCTGGTTCACCCGTGATGATTATATACAGGTTTGTGGAGAATTCGAGCGTAATGGCTATGCTAGGGATGACGGTGGACAAAGTCTTATCCAAAATAACTTGTAATTTTATTGTAAGTTATTCTTGCAATACCCGATTCCATGGGATATAATAACAACGAGGTGAGAAAATGTTTGGCCATTATTTACGCGTGCAGGAAGCGGCTTTGCTGCTGGGAGTTTCTCCCGCCACCGTCCGCTGGTACTCAAAGCAATACGGTTTGCAGGCCTACCGAATCGGCCAGGGGCAGATTCAGCACCGGCGTTTTAAATACGGCGATGTGCAGCGTCTAGCCCTCAAATTAGGGAAAGCCTTGCCTCCTGAACCGTTATGGGATGCCACGGGACCTTTGTCTCCCGCCGATGCGGCCAAATATTTAGGACTGTCTCTAAAGTTTCTGGTCGACGGGCACTATCTCACCCCTGGGCAAAAGATGAGCCAAGACGAACTGCTGAGGGTGGAAACGGCGGTCTACCGTCCCGATTCTGAGGAGAACGCTCACACCACAAATAACGAGGGGGAAATTATGATGATGAACAACAACAACGCTGGATGCTGCCAGGGACATCACGGTATGAACCAGGGGATGGGACAGATGGGACAAGGAATGCGCGGGGGCAAGATGCACCGGGGCGGGATGATGCAGAACCCGTTTTATGACCCTGAAGATTTGCTGAGCCTGAAGAGCATGAAACGCCATCTCGAAGCGCAGCAAGCCGATATCGCCGACCGGATCGGCGAGATTGACAAACTTATTGCCAACCACCAAGATTCCGACAAACAATAACATTGCAGGGCTGAATACTTCAGCCCTTTTTTTGTTTGTCCAGCTTTCCTGCCGGCATTCCCCCTCCTTATCCGCCGCCCATTCATGCATCCCCACGCTTCTCACGATTTGTTTAAAGAGACCTCCGGTTCAGAGCGATGTTCTCCCGCTTTTACCGGATGTTCTCCACTGGAATGGTCCTGCCGGACTGGTCTGGGGATGGATGGACTCATTTATGATACAATGCGGGCATGGACCATGAAGATTTTTTCTCCAAGGGGAGCGGTGCCCATTGTGCAAGGGGAGTCTTCAGGGCTGCCGTCAGAAATCGGCACAAGCATCTATCAAGCAAAAGAGGGGGCTGTTTT
The DNA here is from genome assembly GCA_027344105.1 of Sulfobacillus sp. Lineage (GTDB taxonomy): Bacteria > Bacillota > Sulfobacillia > Sulfobacillales > Sulfobacillaceae > Sulfobacillus. The sequence goes on along the minus strand of DAHWJO010000004.1, from coordinate 26,912 downwards.
CATGGCCATTACTGTCGACATTCCAGGAATCGGCAACGCAACCTATGAACACGTGGTGTTCGATCTGAACGGCACGCTCGCCACGGACGGACACATCAGCGAAACACTGACCATTGCCCTGCAGGAACTGACACACCACATGGCCGTGCACATTCTTACAGCGGGCACCCATGGGGGCGTCGACATTATCGCCGGCATCACCGGCATCACCCCGGTCATCGTGAAGACCGGCGAGGACAAAGAGCGCTACGTCAGGCACCTGTCCAAGGTCATCGCGGTGGGCAACGGGGCCATTGATACCTATATGCTCAACGCCGCCGACCTGTCCATTTGCGTGATTGGTGAAGAAGGCGCCTATACAAAGACCCTGATGTCTTCGGACATTGTGGTGCACAGCGGGCAGGATGCCGTCGATTTGCTGCTCAAGCCCAAGCGCCTGACGGCCACCCTCCGGCTTTAGGCGCCGGTCATCTCGGGCCAGTGGCGGCTCAAGTGCTGAGCGACCTCCTCCAGCAGGCTCTGGTCGCCGGCGCCAAAACGGTTGAACTCCGGGGCATCGACATCGAGCACGGCGGCGACCCGGGTCTTGTCGAACACGGGCACCACGATCTCCGAGCGCGAGGCCTTGTCACACGCAATATGTCCCGGAAATTTCTCCACATCCGGCACCACAATGGACCGTCTGTGGTCGGCGCAAGTCCCCACCACACCTTCCCCAACCCGGATCCGCGTGCATGCCACCCGTCCCTGGAAAGGCCCCAGAATGCCTTCACCGGCTCCGGGTGCGAAAAGGTAAAATCCCACCCAGTTGATCCGGGGCAGATACTGCGCCAACAGCGCTGAAATATTGGCGAGGGTCGCAATCCGGTCCCGCTCGCCCTCTATGACCGCCCGGGCAAACGCCACGACTTCCCCGGGTTCCGCACTGTCCTCGATAACCTCTTCGAATTCCATCTTGGCCCCTTCCTCCTTCGTCGCTGCGTGCCATCATTCTACCACAGGGCAAGTCCGGCACAGCCGCTCCGGCCCATCCCCGAGGCCGTTGCGAAAACATGGCCAAGCGGTAGGGAATTTTGTACAATAGACCTATATATTGTCTCACTTAGGGAGGCTTTCGGTGGAACGTCTACCACTCATTGTTCAGTCTGACCGCACGTTGCTTCTGGAAGTGGACAATCCCTTGTTCGAAGAAGCGCGCGACAGCCTCGTCGGGTTTGCCGAACTCGTCAAGAGTCCCGAGCATGTCCATACCTACCGCATCAGCTCCCTGTCTTTATGGAACGCCGTCGCCTCAGGGATGACACCCGAACAGATGATTGCGCGCCTCACCCGGTACTCCCAGTATCAGGTGCCGCAAGAGGTCATCACCTTTATCGAAGACCAGGGCCGGCGCTACGGCAAGCTGCGGCTGGAGAAGGCCCCGGACGGCCACGGCCTGTGGCTCACGGGCGACGATCCCGTCCTGCTGACGCAGATAGCGCACCAGAAGCCGGTGCAGCCCTACCTCGGCGAAGCGCTGCACCCCGGCTTCCGGATCGACCCAGCCCACCGCGGCCTGTTGAAGCAAGCCCTGGCTAAAATCGGCTGGCCAGCCGATGACCGCGCTGGTTATACCCCGGGTCTGCCCCTGGCGCTGTCCATGCGTGAATACGAGCCGGACGGAAGCCCTTTCTTCCTGCGCGCCTACCAAAATGATGCCGTGCGCTCCTTTTGGGGCGACGGGGCGGTGGACCGGGGCAGCGGGGTGATTGTGCTGCCCTGTGGCGCGGGGAAAACCATGGTGGGAATCGGCGTGATTGACAAGGCCCAGGCCCACACCCTGATTCTCACCACGTCCGTGGCGTCACTGCACCAGTGGCGCCACGAGCTGCTGCGCAAGACCACCCTGCAGCCAGAAGATATCGGCGAGTATACTGCCCGCGTCAAGTCGGTGAGCCCGGTGACGCTGACGACCTACCAGTTGCTCAGCCACCGCCAGAAAGGGGAATTCGTGCACTTCGGTGTACTGGACAACCATGACTGGGGACTGATTATCTACGACGAGGTGCACTTGCTTCCCGCTCCCGTGTTCCGCCTGACTGCCAGCCTGCAGGCCCGGCGGCGCCTGGGGCTGACGGCCACCTTGATCCGCGAGGACGGCCGCGCCGACGACGTGTTTTCTCTAATCGGTCCCAAGCGCTTTGACATGCCCTGGAAAGAGCTCGAGGCCCAAGGATGGATCGCGGAAGCATCCTGCCGGGAGATTCGGGTCCGCCTGCCAGAGACCTGGCGGGAGATTTACGCGACCGCGGAAGACCAGGACCGCGCCCGCATTGCGGCCTCCAATCCTGCCAAAGTAGGCACGCTCCACGCACTGCTCGATGAACATCCCGACGATCACATTCTGATTATCGGGCAGTATCTCGACCAGCTTGAATACATCCGCCAGGAAATCGGGGCTCCTTTGATTACCGGGCAGATGCCCACGGCTGTCCGGGAAGATCTTTACCAGAAATTCCGCACAGGCGAGGTGCCTGTCCTCATCGTGTCCAAGGTCGCCAACTTTTCCATCGACTTGCCCGACGCCAATGTCGCTATCCAGGTCTCCGGGGCCTTTGGTTCCCGGCAGGAGGAAGCGCAGCGGCTGGGGCGGATACTGCGTCCCAAATCCGACGGGGGCCCCGCGACTTTTTACAGCTTGGTCTCGGAGGACACGAAGGAGCAGGACTTTGCCCAGAAGCGCCAGCTGTTCTTGTGTGAACAGGGCTACCGCTATGAAATCGCGCACGCGGACGATACGGGAGCGCCTTCGGAGTCATCACCGGCGCCCGTGATTCCCTTTCCTGGAGGTCAGGGCGGATGAGCACCTTCTCTCTGTCTTCGATTATTGACCGCCTCGACCCGCAGATTCTGCTCCAGCTTTCCGCGGGCGGGCAAAAGAGCCGCGGGGAGATTTACCAAGACCTTGTCGACCTGCCACGTGTTCAGCAGGCGGCTGATTCCCTCACCGCGCGCGAGCGCCAGTCTCTGCTGCTGTTTCTCAAAGAAGAGCGGCCGGCCCGCCAGCAAATGAGCAGACTGCCACAAGGTGACACTCTCATGAAAAAACTTGGAGAAGCGTACATCGTGTTTACCCTGCGCGACGCCTTCAACCGCCAGATGATTCCTCTGGACTACTACCCTGCGCTGCTCGACGTGCTGGTCCGCCCCCAGCCGCAGCTGGCCGGACCCGACAGGACGGAGCGGCGCCAGCCTTCCAATGGATTTGAAGCGATTTTGCCGCTCTATCACCTGCTGAGCGAGGCCCGCCGGGAGCCCTTGCCGCAAACCAATTCCGGACAAATTTACCGGCGCACCATCGGCAAACTGCGCAAGACGCTGCCAGCTTCCGTCTCAGCCGAAAAGATCGACAGCGCGGTGAATCTAGGCTACTATTACCGGCTGTTGGCGCTGTCCGCCGACGGCTCCCTGGTGACCACCATGGAAGCCGAGAGCTTTTTCTCCCATGCCATGCCCGAAATTCTCAGCCGCGTGCTGCAGTGGTCTCTCGAGCGCGCCCCCTTGTTTCTGATCTTCACCGTCTCCCTGGCCGCCCTTCTGGAGCCCGATGAATGGCTCGACACCGCGGCGGTTCTAAAATGGGGCAAAGAGCTGAAATTGCCGGGAGCCTACGATTCGTACACCTTGTCCTATTCTCTGGAAGGGCTGGGCGCAGCCGGGATCTGGGAAACCCGCGGACAGTCCTTTGGGCGCCTCACTGACCCCTACTACTACGGGTGGGCGCGCCGCCAGCTCGTGCCGCAGTCCGCCCAGGCTGTGCTCATCGAGCCCACCGGCGATGTTCTGGCCCCGCCTCATACCCTGCTGTCCACATTGTGGGATCTGGACGCGATGGCGAACCTGGTGAAGTATGACCAGATGACCGTGTATCATATTGACCGTTCCTCCATTGCCCAAGCTGTTCTGGGCCAGTGGGACCGGGACACTTGCCTGGCTGCCTTGGACCAGATGTCGCGTGTTCCCGTTCCCAGCAATCTGCGCCAAAATATCGAGGACTGGTTTAAGCAGCTCACCCGCCACCGCATGCTGCGCGCCACCATCTTGCACAGCGCCGACGCCAGAGATTCGGCCGAGGCCGAGAAAATTCTGCACGAGCACATCCGGGCCCGGCTTTCGCCCACAGACCTTATTGTGTCGCATGAGAACCCCAAGCAGCTGTTCAAAGAGATGGAGCACTACGGCGTTCCCGTTATCCCCCGGATTGAGGACTATGATGACGGCGAGTGGGACGGGCCGGCTCAGAAATCGCCTTGGGACGAGGTCGCCCCACCCTTGCGGCGCGGCCTGGCCGGCGCTGTCAGCCTCGGGAGCCGGATTGCCGTCCGCACCCGCGCCCCCGGAGCCAAGACCGCTACCGTCCGCCTTCTGCCGCTCAGACTCGACCAGGGCATTCTCGACGGCGTGTCCGACCAAGGAGAAGCGGTCTCCCTGCCACTGCATGACATTCAGGACTTTGAGGTGGAGCGGTAATGGCGCTCGGGCGAAAGCGCCGGGTCCGTCCCCGATTCTTTCTTTTCACCACCGTCGTGGCGGGTCTGGCTGTCTGGGCGCTCTGGCCGCGCCCCCATACCCATACCGCCGCGGCCCCGTCTCCCAAGGCTATAGCCGCCCGCCCCACCCTTGGCGTGCTGCAAACGACAAGCCGGGGCCGCACCATTTCTGTCCTCCCCGAGCCGATTTCAGGATTTTCCCAGGGCACTCAGGGCGCCGTTTTGGAAATAGCTGGCGGCACGAGCCGCCAGGGGCCGAGCGCGCTGTCCGCCGCCATTACCTCCCAAGGTCTGGTGCAGGGCCCCTCGGGTCGGTTCCTGCCGGGAGGGGTGATTGTATTCGACCAGGGGCAGTGGATTTTTGCTGGGGGGATGAACCACAACCAGGCGGTGAATGCGAGCGTCAGTCTCAGCAGCGGACAGGCTGCGCCCCCTATTCTGCCGGAGCCACTGGCCTACGCCGGCGTAGCGGTCCTGCCTGCAACCGGGGCCACCTTCCTTGTCGGCGGCATGACTCCCCAGGGCGCGTCGGACACCATCTGGCTTCTTCAGGACGGATCTTTCAGATCATGGGCGCACTTGCCGAAGCCGGTGGCGGGAGCTGCCAGCGCAGCGGGCGGGCAACTGCTGGTGGTAGCGGGAGGCACGATGAACAGCGGGCAGGCCAATCCGTCCATCTGGATCTTCCAGGCCCGCACCCACCGCCTGCTCGACACCCTCACCCTGCCTTTCGGCATAGAGGGCGCCAGCCTCCTCTATTGGCAGGGAGTGTTCTGGCTGCTGGGCGGCCAGTCCGGGACCCGGGTGCTCAATACAATCTGGCAGATCCGCGGACACCGTCTGTACCGCGCATCCTCCACCCTGCCCGAGCCCCTGAGCCATTTCGGCGCCGCCGTCATGGGGCACAGCGTGTGGATTGTGGGCGGCGAGGGTGTCCACGGCCCTACGGGCCGTGTCCAGCAACTGACGCTGGCAGATATGCCCGCCAGTCCTCGCTAAGCAGCCGCTGACGTGGGGGAGGCGTGTTGCGGCCCTGGTCAGACCGCTTCAATCACACACGCAATGCCCTGCCCGCCTCCAATGCACAAAGACGCCAGTCCAAACTGCTGGCGCCGGTGCCGGAGTTCCAGCGCCAGCGTCAGCAGCAAGCGCGCCCCTGATGCCCCCACGGGGTGGCCCAGGGCGATCGCGCCGCCATTCACGTTGGTCTTCTCCCGGTCCAGCTTCAGCTCCTGCTCGACCGCCAGGTACTGGGAGGCAAACGCCTCGTTGATTTCGACGAGGCCCAGATCATCAATGTCCAGCCCGGCGTTCTCCAGGGCAATCTGGGAGGCCGGGACCGGCCCAATGCCCATAATGCGGGGGTCAACCCCGGCAATGCCGTAGCTTACCATGCGGGCCAACGGTTTGAGCCCGTGGGCCTGCACAAAGTCGCCGGTTGCCAGCACAACCATCGCGCTGCCGTCGTTGATACCCGAGGAATTTCCCGCGGTCACCGAGCCGGGAGTCCTAAACGCGGGACGCAGATGTGCCAGAGACTCGAGAGTCGTGCCGGCCCGGATATGCTCATCTTGGGATACCTGCACCGTCTGGCCCCGGCTGGCAACGGCCACCGCCACAATTTCTTCCTGAAAGCGTCCCGACTCGCGGGCTAGGGCGGCGCGGTTCTGGCTGAGCGCCGCGAACGCATCCTGCTGCTCGCGGCTTATGTGGTACTGGTCCGCCAGATTCTCTGCGGTTGCTCCCATTCCCAGACCACACCCCATATCGGTGAGCACCTCCAGCAGCCCGTCGGTCAGCTGCGGGGGGCCCGATTTGACCCCAAACCGGCTGTTGCGCAAGTGAAAGGGCGCCTGACTCATATTTTCGGTGCCGCCCGCCAATGCCACGTGCCCCTCTCCCAGCACTAGAGACTGGGCTGCGGAAATGGCGGCTTGCAGTCCTGACCCGCACAGGCGGTTGACAGTGAGCGCCGGGGCCGAGACCGGCATTCCGGCATCCAAGGCGACGTGGCGGGCGGCATAAGCCGCATCTGGACTGGACGGCACCACATTGCCGACAACCGCCAGATCCATCAAATCCGCCTCCAGTCCCGCGCGCCGGATCGCTTCCCCGGCGGCCACGCGCCCAAGCTCATGGGCTCCGACATCTTTAAATGCCCCGCCATACGACCCAAAGGGAGTGCGTGCTCCCGCCAGCAGATATATTTCGGTCGAACGTGATATGAACATCCCCGCACTCCTCCCACCAGGCGCGCCACGCCTGGTTTTCTTTTTTCTGAGCCCATGATACCATGGGGTCGTAAGCTAGAAAGGACAATTCCATTGGACAGCCAACTTTTCCGGAAGACATTGGGCCACTTTGCCACCGGGGTCAGTGTGATTCTGGCCGAATTGCCACCGGTTCTGCACGCAATGACCGCCAATTCCCTGACATCGGTTTCCCTTGACCCGCCTCTGATTCTGGTCTGTGTCGATCTGAAGGCCCGGATGCACGCCGCCCTGACGGCCAGCGCTCCCTTTACCGTCAGCTTTTTGAAAGAATCCCAGCACTCGCTGAGCAATCTCTTCGCCAATCCAACGCCCGGGCCGGGCCTCTTTGAGAATCTGACCCTCACCCCGGCTGCGCACGGTATCCCCTACCTGGCGGATGCGCTGGCCTTTCTGGCATGCCGCGTTGACGCGGTCTACCCAGGCGGCGACCATGATTTGGTGGTGGGGCGGGTGGAGGAACTGGGAGTGCTGTCGCAAGACGGCCCCCTGCTCTTTTACCAAGGCCAATACCGCAAGATAGGCGGCACCCCCTGAAGACGGTGCCGCCCGGCTGTTCTGATTTGGCTCCGCCGCCTCATGCTGTAGGGGCGGCGGGCAAATCTGCCAAGTCGTCGTCTTGCAGCACAATCCCGCCCAGAGGCAAGTGCCCCTCATGGCGCGCAATCTGGCGCGCGATGAGCGCATCAATCACCGGGCGCAGCAATTTCGGGCGGAAGGCGGTATAGCCCAGCTTGGCGAGCGCGCTCTTGGGCATGGTGATCCGGCAGTGCAGCAGGTCAACTGACGTATTGGCAATGACCACATCGGGTTTGGAACGGTCCACACTGATTAAAACGATGTCCATGTCTCATCCTGCCTTTCGGATTATATCTTCGTACAAAGTCTGCATCTGCGCCAGGTTTTCAGCAAAATCATAGTGGCTCGCGACCCAGCCCGGGCCATTCGCCCCCAGGCGCCTGAGGCTCTGCGGGTCGCTGACCGCCTGTGTCAGCACCTCCCGCCAGGCACGGGCGGCGCCGGGCTCCACCAGGTAGCCGGTCTGCTTGTCCCTGATGACCTCGCTGAGTCCTCCCGTGCGGTGGGCAATGGCCGCACGGCCCAGCGCCATCATCTCCAAGGGCGCCACGCCAAAAGATTCCCGCCTCGAAGCATACAGCCCCACATCCGCCCGAGCCAGTTCCCGGGGCAGAGCGTCCAGGGGCACCGCTCCCGGCCACTCAAGCCGGGTGTCGATCTGGTAATCCCGCGCCATCTGCCGCAACCGGGCTTCCTGGCTGCCGCGGCCCAGAATCCGGCCCTGCCAGGGGCCCGGGACATCTTTCAGCGCCTCGAGAATGATGTCAATCCCGTACACCGGCTCCAGCGCCTTGTTGATGACGAACCGCAAGGGCCCGTCTCCCGCCGGCTGCGGTTGGAACCGGCCGAGGTCTATCCCGAAGGGAATCACGGCAATAGGTTTGGACGTGTAGCGCGCGGTAACCTCTTTCAGGTAATGGCTTGACGCCGTGATGGCGTCCGCCCGCTGCAAGATCCAGCTCACCACTTTCTGGGTCAAGATGCCGTGGCTTCTGGGAAAGCACTCAATGTCCGCGCCCCACACCGAGACCACCAGCGGAGCGACATTGGCCAAGGCCCCAAAGAGCCCGTAATGGGACAGATAGTGGGCGTGTACGATATCCGGACGAAATGCCCGCACTTGGCCGCGGATCTGCCAGACAGCCGCCGGCACGTCCATGCGCCACGACCGGGGGTCCGGCAGCATCCTGACCCGCCCCACAGGCCCCGGGCGCTGGGACCAGACCTCAACCGTGTGGCCGAGGCTCTCCAGTCCCCCGACCCAGCGCTGAGTATGGACACTGCCGGCATCGGCTAACAGGGCGATGCGCATTCAGCGCTCATCCTGCAGTTGGTGGATCATCCGGTCGAGAGCAATCTGGCCCGAGCGCCGCCAGCGCTCGACTGCGACAATCTCTTGCACCTGCGCGATGCACGCTCCCAAATCCGCATTTTGCACGATGTAGTCATAGCTCTTGGCATGCCGCAGCTGTTCGACCGCATTGTCCATGCGCGCCCCCAGGTTGGACACCTGGGAGCGGCTGACGATCCGGTTTTTCAGCTCCTCCAGACTGGGCGGCAACAGGAATATGGACACAACCCGGCGGTGGCGCTCCTGATACTTCAAGCGCCCTTTGTAATCCAGTTCGATAATGCCGTCATGGCCTTCCACAAACAGTTCCCGGGGCGACCCGTAGAAATGGTCCCGGTAGACATTTTCATACTCAAAGATCTGCCCCTGGTCAATAAGGGCATGGAATTCCGCCGCCGAGACAAACCGGTAGTCAAAACCCTCCACCTCACCCGCGCGGGGTTCCCGGGTGGTATACGTCACCACCTTGCGCAATGTCTCGTCGCGCTCCAGCAGCGCCTGCATCACAGACCCCTTGCCCGCACCCGACGGCCCAGTAAAGATAAACAATATCGGTTCCACCATATCCTCCATTCTGCGCTCTCCCTGTGCTCCGGTCATGACGATGCCCCTTCCTCCCCGGGCCGCCTCACCTGTCTGGGCAGCTGCCACTCCAGCACAGCTGCCGCCACACTCACCAGCAGCAAACCCCAAAATATCTGCCGGATGCCGCCATACAGCCCCTGGCGGACGTAAAGAACTACCGCGGCCGTCAATTTTCCCACTGGCCCGCCCGAGGTCAAGGCGGCCACATTCAGCCCCGCAGGCAATTGGCGGGCTACAGCGGCGGGGGCGGAGTCGAGCCACCGCAACAGAAACGTATTGACCAGCGTCCCAAACACTGCCACCCCCACCGTGGATCCCAGGGTGCGGGTAAACATATTGCTGCCCGTCACGACTCCCCTCTGATTCCACTCCACCATGGACTGCACACCGACCAGAAGGGAAGTGGAATTCAGCCCCAGTCCTGCCCCCATCAGCAAGGAGTCGATGGCCACCTGCCACGGGGCGGAATGCAGCGTCAGCAGCAGGAATCCGGCGCTGGCGGCGATCATGACGGCGGACCCGATGAGCGCCGTGCCCCGAAATCCAATCCGCAAGTAGAGCGTCCCGGAAAATCCTGAAGCCACCGGCCAGCCGATGGACATGGCAGCCAGCGCGAATCCGGCGACCAAGGGGGTGCTCCCAAGCCCGCTCTGCACAAAGATAGGGAGATAGGAGCTGAGGCCCATCGACACCACTCCCACGACCAGGCTGCCCGCATTGGCCAGCGCTATGAAACGGTTGCGAAACACCCAGACGGGCAATATCGGCTCGGAGGTCTTGGCCTCGTAAAAGTAGAATACGACTAAAGACACGGCACTCAAGGCGAAAATTCCTGCACTTGGCCAAGAAATCCAGCGCCACCCCACTCCGGCCTCCAGCAGTCCCAAGACCAAGGCGCCTGTGCCCGCCAACAGGAGCGCTGCCCCGCCCGTGTCAATGTGGTGCGACCGCGGCGTGACCGTTTCGTGCAGGTATCGCCCGATCACCAGCAAAGCGGCTATGCCGATCGGCACGTTGATATAGAAGATCCAGTGCCAGGACGCATATTCCACCAGAAATCCGCCAATAGCCGGCCCAATCACCGCCGAGATGCCCCAGACACTGGACAGATATCCCTGCATCTTGGCCCGCTCCTGAATTCCAAACAAATCGCCCACGATGGTCGTGGCAATGGGGATGATAGCCGCCGCGCCAATCCCCTGCAGCCCCCGGAACACAATCAGCTCCACCATGCTGCCGGACAGCCCGGACAGTGCCGAGCCCACGAGGAAAATCACACTGCCGGCCATGAGCATGGGCTTGCGCCCGAACAAGTCAGCCAATTTCCCGTAAATCGGCACCATCACCGCCTGCACCAGCAGGTAGATGGAAAATACCCAGGGAAACAGCGAAAATCCTCCCAGATCGTGCACGATGGTCGGGATAGCCGTCGCCACAATCGTGCCGTCCATGGCCGCGAGGGCCATGGCCAGCATCAGGCCGGTCATAATCAAACGGTTCGACAGCCGCTTTAGAGGTTGCGCGCCATGATCCGGCCCAGGTGATTCCACGCTGTCTTTGCCTCCTGTTCCATGCGGTCCATGAGTTCTCTCACGGTCGGGACGTCCTCAATGAGCCCGCACACCTGCCCTCCCCAGGCAAATCCCCTCTCCCAGTCGCCCAGGACAGCCGCTGTGTGGTTCCGGTCCCCGGCAATCCACGGGAACAGGTCTTGCGCATCGCGCACAGACTGTTCGGCCGCGAGGATGTCATCAACATAAGGGGAGGGAATGACGCGTCCGGGCCGGCCAATGGACCGCTCAATCACCTGCGTGTCATTTTCACGGGCGGCAATGAGGCGGGCTTTGTAGCTCGGGTGGGCACCGCATTCCACCGTCGCCACAAAGCGCGTGCCCATCTCAATCCCTTCCGCGCCCAAGGCCAGTGCGGCCAGGAGTCCCTGCCCATCCCCGATCCCCCCCGAGGCAACCACCGGCACCCGGACAGACTGCACCACGCGGCGGGTCAGCACCACCGTGCCCACATCGTCACGGCCCAAATGGCCCCCGCCTTCGGCCCCCACGGCGATGATCACGTCGGCCCCCAGTCCTTCGGCTTTTTGAGCGGCCCGGACCCCGGCGGTCAGCACCAGCAGCAGCACCTTCTGGTCCGTGACCCGCCGCGCATACGGCGCGGGGTTCCCGCCTGTCAGGCTCACCGCCGGCACCCCTTCCTCCAGCGCCACATCCAGCAGATCGTCAATCGGCCGGTGGCCGATGGCAAAATTCACCGCAAAGGGCCGCGACGTGGCGTCTCTGACGGCCTGAATCTCCCGGCGCAAAGCCTGGGCATCCTCCAGAGTGGTCGCGGTGATCTGTCCGAGCCCCCCCGCCTCTGACACCGCCGCCGCCAAGGGCGCGCGGGCCAGGTAGGCGAGACCGCCCTGAATCACGGGGCGCGAGATATGGCAAAGCTCCGTCAGCCGGGTTTCCATCAAAGCGCCTGCCGAATCTGGCTGGCGATAGCACGCAACTGCTCCGGGGTGCTGGCCTTGGCCTTGGAAAAATCCAAATCCGCCATGGTGAATGCCGGAATCAGGTGGAGGTGGGCGTGGGGCACGTCGAATCCCGCCACCACTGCGGCGACCCGCTCGCAGCCCATAACGCTCTTCAGCGCCTGGCTGAGCGGTTTGGCAAAAATCAAGATGGCCGCCAGCAAGGCGTCATCCATGTCAAAAAAGTAATCCACCTCAACCTTGGGCACTATCAGCGTATGGCCGGGTGCAACGGGACGGATATCCAGAAAAGCCAAAAACTGCTCGTTCTCCCGGATTTTTACACTGGGAATATCTCCTGAGATAATTTGCGAGAAAATAGATGGCAAGGCGTTGTCTCCCCCTCTTGGTCAGACTTGTAATCCGTTTGAGTGTTCGTCTCTCTAGTATACTGGTTTTTGCGCCATCTTTTCACGAGGAGGCTCGTGGGCGGAATTCCGGAAGCTTGCGAATCGCCGCCAGGGAAACCACGGTCATCCCCACCAGGCACCAGACAGGGACCACCGGCCCGAAACGGCCCGCCAGCGCGGTCAGGGGCAGAACCAGCAGGGCCCCCACCCCATTGGCCAGCCCCAGCGCCACCCCCGACCCCATGGCTGGGTTGTCAGGGAAAATGTCCTGGCCCATGAGCATGGTCAGGGAAGCCGTACCGAACAGCGCGATGCCGAGCACCGCCAAAATAGGCCACATGTACCCTGGCGGCAAGGCGATGTACAGGAGCAGGCAGAGAATGGCCGCCAGCGTCGTCACCCATACAATGGGCAGGCGGCCCGTGCGCTCGCTGAGATATCCACCGGACAGATTGCCGGCAATCCCCACCCCGATAAATACGGTGACGAGAGACGCCGCCCCCACCAGGGAGCCCCCGCGCGCATGCCAGATAATCGGGGACAACGTCACCAGTTCATAAATTGTCGCCGAGCGCACCGAGGAGAACACAATCAGCCAGGCCGCCCGCCTGCCGTGCCCGGCCCAGTGGAAAGGGACCAGCGAGCGTTCCCTGGCCGGGGCCCCCCCCGGAATGCGCCTGAGGAGCCAGGGAAAAGACACAATCAGCGGCACCGCCATCAATCCCAGCGCTGCCATTCCAAAATGTCCCACAAGAAAACCCGCCACCGCCGGCGACGCGGCCCGGCCCAGTTCCCCTCCCACCAGAAACACCGCCATCAGCAGTCCGGGATTGGCGGTCGCCAGCCGCCGCGACTGGGACAGCGCCTGGGGGTGAAACAGCGTATTGCCCAGTCCGGTGAGGATCAGGACCACAATAATCCATGCCGCCCCGTGCACCAGCCCGAGGAGAATGGCCCCCGCCATCGTCAGGCCGGCACCGCCCAAAATCAGGCGGCGGCCCCCCAGCCGGTCAGCCCACAACCCCGACAGGGGCTGCAGGGTCTGAGCCAAAAGGAGAGCCGTCATGAACGAGCCGATCACCGCCAGCGGAATGTGCCGCTCGGTCGCTAAAAAAGGCAAAATGCCGGGCAGGTAGTTGGCCAGCCCGTCATTCATGAAATGCGTCCAAGTCAGCGCCTCTAGTCCCGGCCGCGAGGACCTTTCGCCCACTGCCACATTGTCACCCCCCCGTCCATTATACGGGATTACGAACCCTTGCCGCTCAGGCCATGGCACCCCGGTGGGGAGCCAAGAGGCGCGCGGCCGCCCGGTCGGCAATCACCACGAGGCTAGGGTGGCTCCTCAGCACCGAAGCCGGAACCTCCGGGGTCAACGGTCCCCGGAACGCCTGCGCCAGGGCGTCGGCCTTGTCTTCCCCAAAAGCCGCCAGGACAATCGCCCGGGAGCGCATGATGGTCGCAAGCCCCATCGTCACCGCCTGACGCGGCACCCGGTCCCAGTCATTGTCAAACCAAGGGGCATTGGCGCGTCTGGTGGAATCCGACAGCGCGGCAATATGCGTCTCACTGTCAAAGGGCGTTCCCGGCTCATTGAACCCAATATGGCCATTGCGCCCTATTCCCAACAGCTGCCAGTCAATGCCCCCCCGCCCCTCAATCAGCCTGTCATAGGACGGGGCCCGAGTCTTGAGGTCCGGCCCCTGGTTTGGGGGCATGAATGTCTGCGCCGGGGCCAGGGCAAGCGGGCCGAACAGATGCTGGCGCATATAGAAGGCGAAGGAATGCGGGTCGTCTGGCCCGATCCCCACATATTCATCCAAATTGAACGTGGTCACCTGCGCCAACGTGATTCTCCCTGCCCTCACGTGGCGCACAATCCCCTCGTAAATGGGAATCGGGGTGGAGCCCGTCGCCAGGCCCAGTACCGAACGGGGGAAATTTCCCACCTGCTGCGCCGCCAGGTCCGCCACCCGGGCGCCCGCCTCTTCTGCCGTGGAAAATACCTCCAGATCCATCACTTCGCGCATATGGCGCTCCTTTCTTGACCTGTCACGCCCGGTATCCCCGCGGATATGGGCCGACCGCTACCGGCAGGCTCCCCAGACTTTGGCCCCTGCCCGTCAGGGCGGCAAGCGCCGCGCGGATCATCCACGGGGTATTCTCATAGAGGGCATAGACTCTTTGGGCCTGGGCATACTGCTCCATGCCGTAGGGGGTGTGCGTGAGCAGCACCGCCGCATGCGGGTGCCCGTTCACCAGATCGAGCACCCGGGCGTCCGGCTGTCCCTGCCCTGCCGTCACCAGCACAAGCCAGTCCGCGCTCCGAATCCACGGCTCATCGAATGGCCCGGGCACAGAAAACAACCGGACCTGGCTGCCCGCCAGAAATTCCTGCACCGTCTGCCCGGTCCCGCCAGCTGCCGGCCCCGCCGCCATCATCCGGGGTCCTGGGCCGTCAACCACCAGCGCCACTGACTGCGGCTGGCTCCATGAAGCGCCCCGGTCGCTTAACAGCGTCAGGGCTTCGCGGGATCCCCGGATTTGGAGGGCCTGCGCTTCTTCCCGGGCGGACTCGAACAGCTCCGGCCCCTCAGCCCCGGCCATGGCCCGCTTCAGCTGGGCAATGCGGGAAGCCGCCTCTTCGAGCCGGGGCAGGGGAAGCTCACCCTTGTCCACTGCCTCCTCAATGGCCCGGATAGCCTCTTCCTGCAGGTCCAGATGGTGGGAGACCATAACCATGTCCGCCCCCGCCAACAGTGCCAGCACAGCGCCGCGGCCGACCCCCACCCCCTGCGCTATCGCATTCATCTCCAGACAGTCCGTGGTAATCATGCCCCGAAAACCCAAAGTCCCGCGCAAAAGACCGGTCAGCACCGCCGGAGAGAGCGTTGCCGGAAAATGGGGGTCGAGCTGCTCAAATACAATGTGGGCCGTCATCAACGCCGGGACTCCCGCCTCAATCGCCGCCTTGAAGGGCACCAGTTCCATCTCCTGCATGCGTTTCAGGGTGTGATTCAGCACGGGCAGGTCGAGATGGGAGTCGACCCTGGTGTCGCCGTGACCCGGGAAATGCTTGGCGCACGCGATCACATGCCCTTCGCGCAGGCCTTGCAGCATGGCCGTCCCCATCACACTCACTTCCCGGGGGTCATCCCCGTAGGAGCGCACCCCGATCACCGGATTTTGGGGGTTGTTATTGATATCCAGCACCGGGGCCAGGTCCATATTGATGCCGAGAGCGGCCAAGAGCCGCCCCGTCACCCGCCCCGTTTCGAGACTCAGCCCAGCGTCGTGGCTCGCCCCTACCGCCATGTTGCCCGGCAGTCCGGGCACATCCTGGCTGAGCCTTCTGACCAGGCCGTTTTCCTGGTCTGTGCAGATCAGCAGGGGAAGCGGCTGCCCGCTCGACGCAGCCAGGCTCTGCAAGTCCCGGTTCAGTTTCTGCACCTGCCAAGAGGAGGTCACATTGCGGGAAAAGAGGATAATATTGGCGACATGGTGTGTCTCAATCAGAGTTCTGGCCTGGTCACCGAGGCTGTCCCCTGGAAATCCGCACACCATAACCTGCCCGATAAGGTTCTTCAGCTGCTCTCCTGTCATTTCGCACCTCACTTGTGTTCCGCACCCGGACTAATACAGCAGGTCCGGTGCGGTCTCTTGCTGAAACTGTTCAAGGTCTGGCGCCTCACCCTCGCAGAACCCGGGACCCCGCCCTTCCAGAATGCTGCGGCCGAGCTCCGCCGACCCCGCCAATAAGTCAAAGAAGGGACGCCCATGCTCCGGCGCCGTGAAGGCAAAGTCCGCGGGATAGAGGTCGTGCACCGCCTGCAGCACAGTGATGCCAGCCCGCCAGGACGACAGCCGGCGCCGGTCGGTCACATGCAGCTGCACTCCCTGGCACAGCTTCCCGGCGTATTCCGAGCGCCATGGCCGGAAGAACACGGGGCGGGCCCGAATTCCCTCCAAACCTTGGCGGTTGAAGGCCTGGGCCAGCGCAAATCCGTCAATGTAGGGCGCCCCTATCAGTTCAAACGGCTTCGCCGTGCCCCGCCCCACGGAGACATTCACCCCCTCGGCCAGGCATGTGCCCGGATACAGCGTCATCATATCGACCCCCGTGGTGTTGGGGGAGGACGGCACGAATGGCAGCCCCGTCTCATCCAGATACATCTCCCGCTCCCAACCGCCCAAGGGCACCACCGAGAGATCCAGTCCGGGAAGGCGCGTGCGCCGGATCCAGCGCGCCATCTCCCCCATCGTCATTCCGTGGCGGGCGGGCACGGGCAGCTGGCCCACAAATGAGGTGAATCCCTCCTGCACCAGGCGCCCCTCCCTCCGGCCCGAGATGGGATTGGGGCGGTCAAGCACCAGACAGGCCACCTGCGCCTGCTCGCAGGCCCCCATCACAGCCGCCAGAGTGCTCAAATTGGTATAGTAGCGGC
Organism: Sulfobacillus sp.; assembly: GCA_027344105.1. Taxonomy (GTDB): domain Bacteria; phylum Bacillota; class Sulfobacillia; order Sulfobacillales; family Sulfobacillaceae; genus Sulfobacillus. The sequence continues at coordinate 10,273 of DAHWJO010000004.1, read as the reverse complement.
TGCCGATGTCCTGCAGGTCAAAAATCAGCACGTCCAGTCCCGCAAGCATCTCCGGCCTGGGCGTCCTCACCTCCCCGTAGAGGCTGAACACCGGCAGTCCCGAGTGCTCATCAGTCCCCGACTCCACACTCTCGCCTTCTCTGGCTTCGCTGCGCACTCCGTGCTCAGGGCCAAAGAGGGCGGCAATCTCGGCGGGAAACGCATTTTGCAGCCGGTCAATGACCGGTGCGAGCTGGCCGTCGCACATGGTGTAGTTGGTGACGACAGCCGCCTTGCGCCCTGCCACATGGTGCCTCTCGGCCTCAAGCAGACGCTCAATTCCCAGCTGGACCAAGCATGTTCCCCCTCTCCATCATGACCCCAGAAGGCTGAGGCGTTTATGCAGGTCCCCTTCCGGCACCATGAAGGCCTGCGCCATGGGAAATCCCCGGGGAGCGCCCCGCACAACCATGAGGGCATTGTAATAGGCGATAAAGGGAAAGCGTGTGGTCTCGCCGCGGGCGTAGGCATACCGGGAGACTCCTTGCAGCCAGCGCTCATAAGCATCGGGCTGGATGTCCACAAACACCTCGGGGTCGAATCCGGCACTGTCTTCCCAGTTGTCGGCGTAATACACATGCGGCACAAAATGCGAAGGCTGGGGGCGCTCATAGGTCTTGAGGCTGGCATAGAACAGCGCCTGCTCCGTGATCCGGTGGGCATTGGCGTGGTCCGGGTGAATGCTGTTCTTCCAGTGCGTGACCACAATGCTGGGACGCAACTCGCGGATGATGTCGGCCACCTCGTCCACGACGCGGCCATTCACCGGCAATTCCGTGTCCCGGTAGTCTAAAAACCGGACCTGCGCCCCGATATCCCTGGCAAAGGCCTTGGCTTCCTCCCGTTTTTGCGCCGCATACTCTGCCACCGGCATGCTCGGGTGTCCCTTCTCTCCCGGCGTCAAGTGCACCAGCGCCACCTCATCGTGGTTCAGCACATGCTGCGCCAGCACAGCCCCGCAGGTCAGGTCCATATCGCCCGCATGGGCCCCGATCGCCAACACCATCATTGCCCCTGGCCTCCCTTCAAGTCCTTCACCATCACATGAAACCGCCGGGTGACAGCAAATCCGGCCCGCCGGTACAGATGCCCGGCGGGCTCCTGCTCTCCCGTCCATAAAAACCAGGCGGAATGCATCCCCGCCTGTGCCATGGCCTCCAGTGTTCGGTAGAGCAGCACCTTGCCCAGACCCGTCCCCCTCAGTGCCCGAGCGACGCCAAAGGGGCCAAAGCGCTCCCCTATCCCGTCGTACCCCCCGTACATCGCGAATCCCGCCACGGTGGCGCCAGGGCCCCGCGCGACAAGAATCTGGCCATCGGGCACGCCCCCGGCCAGGGCCTCACGAATCGCCCGCAGCCAGTCCGCATCGAATTCCCTGGCCACAAAGTCCAGCAGGGGCCAGACCGCAGAAGACGCCAGCGCTCCGATTTCGTACCCCTGGCGCGAGAGGCGCTGGCTGACCTCCCGCACATCATCCCCGGTGGTGAATCCCACCAGATTCTTGTCCATTGCCACCGGGGAGTACAGCACCCGAAATCCCTCGCGCTGAAGCAACTGGTATCCTGCCGGATAGACCTCCACGTCAATGCCGGGCAGGAAGTAGTGGGGAGCGTAAGAGGCAAAATACACGGTGCTCCGGCCTCTGTCCCGGAAAAAATCCCCAGCCCCATCAAACAACTGGGTGCCAATTCCCCGGCGCCGGCAGGCGGGATGAACCCCGAAAGCCGTAATCCAACCGGTGTCCTCCTCCAATTCCGTTCCCCGCATTGGCAACTGCCGGGTCAGGGCAAGAAGCCACCCCGCCAAATCGCCCTGCTCCTCCGCCACCAGCAGCCCCCGCGGGTCAAAATTCGCATCCAGAAGAATCTTTTTCCGGAACCTCCAAGAGTTGATGCCGTCTTGGGGCGCCGCCATATTCCACAAATCCACAAGAGCCGCTTCATCGCCGGCCCGGTACGGGCGGATCACCATGATACCCCTTCTTTTCTTCTGCTCCCGCAAGAATATTGTCAGATGTAGTTGAGATCGTCTGTCAGCATCAAGGGCAGTCCCCAGCCGCCGTCTTCTGCCTTGGCAAACAAGGTTTTGGCAAGATTTGCGGAGCGGTCCGCTTCCCCCGCCAAACTCGCCCGCTCCGCAAACCACGCCCCATAGGCTTGCCGGAGCACCTTCTCGCTCAACACTTTGACCGTACCCTGCAAGGGGCCGGACGATACTCCCCAGCCCTTTTCATCAGCGAGCCGGCGCATGAATCCGTCCGCACGGTGGACATGAAACTGCAAGTGCTGGATGTTCATATGTGTCATCACATAGGGAAAAGCCTGCACCAGCGCCGCCCGGTCTCCCGCCCACTCCATCACCACCCCGCGGTCCGCCGCCCGCGCCCCCACGTAGACCACTAGGTATGCCACAGGCTGGTGCTGCGGGCCGATGGTGAACAGCTGCTGATTGTAGCCCGGCCGCTGAAACCACAAGGCATTCAAGAGTCCCTGCATCTGCTCCACCGACCGCATAAACCGGTACGGCTCCTGCCAATAAAGAGGGATGAGCCGGGCGGCCTCACTGCTTCTGAATTCCTCAGGCACCTGGCGCAGCGGGTGAGACAGCCTCGGCATGGCCGGGCTCAAGTCCACCTCCACCGTATCCATAGCCCCCACCGGCACTGCTCCCTGACGCAAGTACAGGTCGCGGTCGCCGGAAATCAGACACAGCGCCCTCTCTTCTGCGGCCATGGCCCGGAACACCTCTTCCAATATCACGGAGGCCAGATGGCGGCCGCGGTATTCCGGCAGCGTCGCCACCGATCCCACAGACGCTAGGGGAATCGCTGCCCCCGGCACCAAGCCCGTCTGTTTGAGCACCCCCACCATGCTGACAGGGGCGCCGTGGTCCTCCACGTAGAAGAGATTGGCCGCATTGTCCGGATGAAACAAATGCGGAAACTCCCGCGGCATTCCCTCCCCCAAGGGCTTCTGGGGCCGGTATACCCGGTCGACCATCTGTCCCAGTGCCGCCACATCGCCGGGTGTACCGCGTTTGACTGTCACCGAATGCCCGCGAGACGCCCCGGACTTTAGCCCTGGGGAGGAAAGCGGGCTTCCGCCGCTAGGCGGAAACGGGTCTTTGGTCATAAGTCCATCCTCCATTGTGTTGTACAACGCGACAGTATTTGTACGAAATGCCCTGAGCGATCCGCCGTCCTTGCGCCGAGAGATCAAAAGAGCCACTGGCCCGCACGACAACGCGGCCCGTGTGTGTGCCCGCGTACTTTCCTTGGGGCACCACCGCTTGGACGAGATCGCCCGTCTGAAAGCCAAAATGCCTCGTCTTTCGGTTCCGGTATCGAATCGGAAACCCGTATTTATCGGTGCCGCACATCTGGCGGGTGCCGCGTCCTGTGGCGGTCCAGATGTGGACGTATTGAGGCACACGGATGAATGGGGTTGGGGGGCTTTCGCCGACGCACAGAGCATCATAATCGTGCTCTTTCGGAAAACCGTGGGCGATCCGCGGCATCTTCGTGCGCCCGGACCCGCCCTCGACAAACCCCGTATCTTTCAACTGCTGGTATAAGCGCCAACGGGTGGCGTTCATGAACGCCGCGTCCTTGAATGGGTGCCGTGCTGCCGCTTGGATCGACGGATGTCCGAATTCCTCGGCAGTCTGAGTCCCCTTGGCCTGGTTGCAGGCATGGCCGGCCCGTGTGAGATTGCTGACTCGATCCGTGCCGCCGCGGCTTCTGGGGACGATATGCTCAATTTCTAACGGGGTATCGGTGGCGCCACAGTCCCCACACGCTCGTCCCCACTTTTCCAGCAGGTACTCCCGCACCTCGTAGCCCAGGAGAGTTCCCTGTTGGTATTCCACCCCGGAGATTTCCGGGCTCTGGAGTTTCTGGGTGTCACACTGGACATGTTCTACGCTGAGGGCCGTGATCGGCGCAAGCGTACGGACCTTCGCCAAGGCGTGGAGGCTTTGATCCACCCGGGCTTGCAAACTCGGTGGGAGCCATCCCTCCCGGCGTTTGCGGTTCTGAAACTTGGGCTTCCGATAGCGCGTCTTCCGATACCGCCGTCCTCGACGGAGCGCCCGGCGGGCATCCAGTCGGGCCTTCATCCCAGCTTTGTGGACGAGAATGGTGAAGAAAATGGCTTTCGGCCCTTGGGCTCCTTCCAAAATGATGGCCATCCCCGTCTTTTGGCTACCGGGGTCGAACTTGACCCGCAGGAGCTGGAACCCCGAATCCTCCACTGTGCGGTCCTTCAGCCGAATAGTGAAGGGGGCCATCTTGTGAATGACAGCCCGGCCCCGTTCCAGCAACTGCCGCGCACGTTTTTCCGTACAGGGCATCAGCGGTTTCTTGTGTCGGTCTAAAACAAAAACCATACGTGGACATCTCCTTCCGGAGCCCCGTAAGGGGCTGGTCACGTTCCGCGTTGGCGGAATCTCTCCTCGCCAACGTTCCTGCGGGTCGGATCCTCCCTCCGCACCGCTCGCTCACACCCCTGCTCGCTTTTAACGGAGGACCAGAGTGCCTGAGGCTGGAGAAGCACCTCAGGGTCTGCACCGCAGGAACGGAGCCGCTTGTTGATCTCATCGGCTAAGGCTGGTCATAGGGGGGCTTTTCCAAGCCCCCGCCTTCAGGCGTGGGGTCTATGACTGATGAAGATGAGATAGAAGGCAATCGGCATCCCCAATGTGAGCACAAAAAAGCGGCGGTCGCGGGCCGTGCGCAAGAGATCCGCTTTCCATTGCGACCACAGCGCCCTCATGCTGGGCCCCCCGCCTGGTCCGTCAGCCGGACAAAGGCCTCTTCGAGGCCGCCGCCCGCAATCATAATGTCAGAGATGTCCCATCCTTCGAGAATGAGCCGCCGCACCACTTGGTCGGAGTCCTTCGTCACCACGGTGACATGCCGTCCCGCCGTGTGCACATCTTGCACTTCCGGCCACTGGCGGAGGCCGTCAATCGCCTGTCCTTCTGCTGCCACAAAACTCACCTGCCGCCCGCCAAATTCCATTTTGATGCGTTCTGGAGTCGCATCCGCAATCACCCGCCCGCTGTTCATGACGACCACTCGGTCCGCCACCACATCCGCTTCCTGCAAGTCATGGGTGGTGAGGACAAGAGTTCTGCCATCGGCGATGAAAGTCCGCAGGGTATCCCAGAATTGGCGCTTGGACCCGACATCCATCCCCACAGTCGGCTCATCCAGAAACAGCACCTGCGGATCCCCGGCCATGGCTGCCGCAAATTGCAGGCGGCGGGTCTTGCCGCCCGAGAGCTGCCCCGCCATCTTGCGGGCGTCCCCCGCCAGGCCGGAGATGTCCAGCAGGTAGGCCAGCGGCAAGGGGCGGGGATAAAAGCCGCGAAAAAGGTTGAGACTCTCTTTGACGGTCAGCCGGTCCGGCACACTGACGCCCTGCAGCATCACCCCAATGCGGGTGTGGGCCTGGACCGAGCCGGGATCCGCTCCAAACAGCCGGACATGCCCCCGGCTGGGTCTGGTGAGTCCCAGCATCATCGCAATGCTGGTCGTTTTGCCAGCGCCATTGGGCCCTAAAAGGGCCATAGCCTGACCCGCCGGAATATCGAGAGTCAGGTTCGATACGGCTTCGCGGTGGCCAAAATGTTTGCTCACGGCCTTCATCTCAATAACGGCCTCCGTCACAATGTCATTCCAGCCCCCTTGGTTCTTTTTGTTCCCTCCCTATCATAATCTTCCCGCCCGCGCACCGATACCAAAATGGGTGTCCAAACTCAGAAATTGGCCCAGCACGCCACAAAAAATTTTGCGCAGCGGAACTGGCCCCCTGTCTCAAGCAAATCCGGCAAGCAGACCCTATCAGGAAATCTTCAGACCCAGGCAACAACTTGGAAACAACTCTGGGGTTTACTGTAAGTGGGACGTGTACCGAGCCCCAAATGCTGTTGAGGAGTGTGACTGAGCATGTTGAAGGGAATCACTATCATGGCCGCGGGAGCGTTAGTCGCGGGAGGCGCTGGATTGGCAGTGACCTCGCATAATGGAGCACAGAAGGGATCGGCGCTGCAAAACGTGGAACTGTCCGCCAATGCCAAGGCCCCGACTTCCGGGAAGAACGGTCGGGCTCACTGGGGACACAAGGGTGGATTCGGCCCCATGGGAACCCTCATGGCTGATGCTGCCAAAACACTCAACATCTCCACCAGCACCTTACGGGCCGACATGAAAGCTGGCCAGAGTCTCGCCACTATTGCCCAGGCGAACGGCTCGAGCGCAGCTGCACTGGAAAGCGCACTGCTCGCCGACGCCCAGACTCAGATGCAGGCCGCAGTTACGGCGGGGAAGATGACCGCCGCGCAGGAGACCGCCATGGCGCCTCATCTGAGCACCATGATTGACCAAATGGTTACCCACAGCGGCCAGTGGATGAAGGGCGGCCCCGGAGGGTACGGCATGGCCGGCCACCTGATGGCTGGTGTCGCGAAAGATCTCAACATTTCCACCACCACCTTGCGCACTGACCTGAAAGACGGCCAGAGCCTGGCCACTATCGCCCAAGCGAACGGGTCGAGCGCAGCGTCCCTGGAAAGCACCCTGCTGGCAAGCGCCCAGGCAAAAATCCAGAGCGCCGTTTCGGCGGGAAAAATTACATCAACTCAAGCCACCTCGATCGAATCCCATCTGAACACCATGATTGACCAGATGGTCACCCATTCCGGCAAGATGGGATTTGGCGCGATGGGAGGCTTTGGACACCGGGGCGGATTCGGCGCGATGGGCAACCTGATGGCCGATGCGGCGAAATCGCTGAATCTGTCCACCGGCACTCTGCGCAAGGACATGAAAGCCGGCCAGAGTCTAGCTGCCATCGCCCAAGCGAACGGGTCGAGCGCAGCCGCACTGGAAAACACCCTGCTTGCCGATGCCAAGGCTCAAATGCAATCAGCGGTCACCGCTGGCAAGATGACCTCTGCTCAAGCCACCGCCATGGAGTCCCACCTGAACACCATGATTGACCAGATGGTCACCCACTCTGGAGGCCTGAAGGGCGGTCCCGGCCACTGGGGCAAAGCGCCTTCCACCTCAACCGCTTCTTAAGTCCAACAATCCCCTCTCGGGTCAGGCATTGTTCGGATGAACAATGCCTGACCCCTTATTGATCTGTCAAATTTGCGGGCGGAGACAATCCACCCGCCGCCGGAAAATGCTTAAATACCAAGTGCTGGGTGCCGCAGGTGAACCGGTTCTGGAGGTTCCTGGCCCAGCTAGAGAATTGCTGCGCAGATCTCCTCCAGTGCGTACTGGTGGCTGTGGCGGAACTCTGTCCCGTATCGGCTCTCGAATTTTTCCGTATTGAGCGCCAGTGGGGTGCGCCATAGATACTGGGTTTCCACCAATCCCCGAATTTGGGGGTTGGCCATGCCCGCTGCGGCCACAGCGAGACAGGGGAATACCCGCAGGCGCACTGGACGTTTCAGGGCCGACTGCGCGATTTCCCGCAGGGGCTCCGCGGCGATCGGAGAATCGCCAGCGACGTGCCAGACTCCAGAAGGTGCTTCACTGTCTGATGTTAAGAGCCATGCGGCATGGGCCGCATCAGGAATATGAATGAACTGGTGAGCCAGAATCGGCGGTCCGAACCATCGCAGGAAGCCCTGCCCTAGAGAATCTGTGCTGATGCCGTAAAAATCAGGGAAACGCACAATCTGCACCCGCCGCCCGCTTTCCACCGCCCGGAACAGCAGGCCCTCCACCTCAACACGGTAGCGCCCCTTGCGGCTGACGGGCAAGCGGGGCGCATCCTCCTTCACGCTGTCACCATGCGGCCGCCCGTAGCCGTACACATTGTCCACATAGGTGTACGGCACTCCAGACTGTCCTAAGGCGGACAGGGTCGTGCGTATCATGGCCGGATATGCACTCCAGTCATCGTAGCGCTGATTGCGGGCATCGATAATGGCATCCGCCCTCTCAAATATTTTCCGCTGTCCCTCCACATCATCCGGACTCAAAGCCACCCACCGCACTTTGTCTTGCTCGGCATGCTGGGATGAGCGGCTGACCGCCACGACCGCAGCACCCTGATGGCGCACTTCCCTGACCAAAGGCCGGCCAATCCGTCCGGTCGCTCCCAATATCACTATCTGTTCCAGTTGATTTGCCTCCCTTTGCGTCCGAACGGTCGGACTCTAGTGCGCAAAATTTTTTTATGGCGCCACAATGGCGCGGCATAATACAGCGGTCTGCTGTGCGCGCTCATCAATCTCTTCGCGGGTCAGACCTGGCGGCGCTTTCACAATGCTCTGATTGATCAGCCCCTGACAGGCGTCCACGAGAACAGCGGGATCCCATGAACGGATCAGTTCGGGAGTTTTCTTCTGGAGATGGGCTAGTACTTCCCCGGCCCACTTGGGGGCCGCATCCAGGGCCTGATGGATTGTCTCTGCCACGGGAGGCAGGTCCTGGTGCCACTGCAGGAAACAAAAGCGGTAGGCTGGCTGATGCGTCAAGCCCCAGCGCACCAGTTGCTCAGAGACTGCTAGCACATTCTCCATGGCGGTCTGGGCCGGATCCGTCAACAGCGGGGAGAGAAACTTCGCTTCCTCCTCCAATATTTTTTGGAACAATGCAACGGAAATGGCCTCTTTGCTGGAAAAATGCGTATACAGGCTCGATTTTGTGCGAAATCCGGCAGCTGCGCGAATGTCTTCCATGCTTGTGCCCGCATATCCGTACCGGTCAAAGAGCATCAGAGCCGCATCCAAGATGCGCTTTTGCGGATCTTCCTTAACCATCCCGCCACCCCCAACCGATCGTTCGTTCTTTATGCTAGTCAAGGCTGGCAGCGTTGTCAAGAGCCTGCAGGGCGAAAAAACGCTCTGGGATGCCGCCGTCAGTTTTCTATCGCGTAGAGCCGCCACTTGCCGCGAACATCCAGAAAATAGTACCAAGACGTCAGCGCGGGGTCCTTCTTGATCCACTGAGCGAAAGGAGTGCCCGTTTCCCCTGCCGCAAGCACCCAGGAATACGCCCAGATGTGGTCGCCATACTGGGTACGGACCAGCCCCGAATAAGAGGACTGGCTGCCGGGAAAGCTGTCGACATTGCCTGGCGCCAGCGGCGCCGTTTCCGCGTCATGTCCTGCCCGGGTCCAGTGCTGGCGCAGCAACGAGGGGTAAGCCTCGGCCAACGCCTGGTCCAGAGTCTTCGCTTGGAGAAACTGATTCAGTACGGCTAATACAGCGGCACCCGGATTCCCCTGCCACCCTTCAATGCCTGATGAGGAAGGAACAAGATACGTGGCGCCCGTGTCAGCATCGCGGCGCTGCACCGGCTTGGGGTACCAGTAGGTGTTCTGCAAGGCCTGCGGCAATATTGGAGCCAAAGCCGCCTTCCTGTGGTGGATAGGAGATGTTGGAGCGGCAGCATGCGGCGTTCCGCACCCAGCCAGCAAAACGCCTGCCGCAGCTATGCCAAAAATGCGCACTCCCCTCATTGTAGCTATACCTCCCGAACGCACGGCTACCCTGTCAACCCGCCCCAATCATACCCACGCACGCTGGCAGGCTGTTCATTGGAATACTGGGCGATTTTCCCTCTGTCAATATCCACTCCGCGCAGGAAAAAAATAGTCACACGCACATAAATTTTTCTCCAGACCAAATCATCCGGCTCCGTGCCGGGGCATCTTCCAGCCCACACTGGCCGTTTCGGCCTGTCGCCGCTTAGGGACTGAGCGGGTCGGAGTGTAAAGCGCCTCCAGAATTTTGGAGAGGCCAACAAGGACACCCCCCTGCCAGAAAGCGGAGGCCATAGTGCTCAGGGAGAAGAGAATGTCAGGCCTGGTTCCACGGAGACCGCCCGCGGCTTGGCGGTAATTGAGCGCCCTGGTCTGCACGGCCTAGGCCAGTGTCTGGATCGGGCGCGGGTCGTCCACGAGTTGGGAGTGGCCGGGACTTTGCAACCCACGTTTTCCCCGATAAAAAACTCACGAACATCCCATAGCCGAGGATCATGGGCACTATTCCGCTGATCTGCTGGTTCTGTGAGGTGCCCCGGCACACCCGTCCGACCCCATGATTACCTCTCCTTCAGCCATCTGTCCGCATTCCCCCTGTATCAAAATGGTCTCCAAAATCCAGGCATGGAAACCCCTGCCAGGCGTCATGTCTCTTTCCCTGTTTCACTGTACTCAAAAGGATGTCGGTGTGGATACAATTAAATCTGATGGAACATGATAAAATGATA
>DAHWJO010000049.1:0-20705 GCA_027344105.1 Sulfobacillus sp. | reverse complement strand
GATCACCGAACCCACGCCCCGTCAACGCGCCTATGTGTCGGCGCTTCAGTGTGACGCGGTCTTGGAAGACCACCCCATGCAATCCGTTGTCACCGCCATGAAATCCTGGCTGTAGTCACTAATTTTGAACTCCCCTGTTCGGAAACCCTTGTGGGCCAAGGGATGGAAAAATTTGGCGCCAAACAAGGGATGAAAACCTGGCCAAGGCGAGCGTACATCCAGCCATCTTGACACCAGACGGCATCATGAGGCAGATTTTACGTATTCAGCCGTTCTTGGTACACTAGCCGCTAGGAGCCATAGATGAGATAGAGGGAGACCAAGATGAATAGAGAAACTTCTGGTGGCGGCAGCCCCGCCCAACGCATTGTATGTTTCGGCGACAGCATTACCCGCGGAATTTCGTTTGTCCAGGAACGTCTGCGCCTAATTTCACCAACCTACCCCGCTGAGTTGGCTTCCCGCCTAAAGGTTCGCGGTGCCTATCAAGTGTTTAATAAAGGTCACTTCAACGCCACCTCACAGGATCTCTTAAAGCGGGTGCAGCGGGATGTGGACGACATCATGCCGGATCTGGTGCTGCTGGAAGCCGGGGCGAATGATTCTGACATGTTGTGGGAAGACGTTGCCAATGCTCCCGACTCCCCGCACCAGGCCCGCGTGCCGCTAGAGCAGTTTATCGAGAATATGGCCACTCTAGTCACCCACCTGAGGAATGACGGCGTCCCGGTGGCTGTGCTTAGCCTCTTCCCCCTTGATCCGGCGCGGTACTACAGCTTTTTGTCCCAGCGCTACTCATCAAGCATCTCGCATTGGATTGCGCGCTGCGGAGGCATCGCCTGGTGGCAGGATCAATACAATCATGCCCTCAAGAGCCTCACTGGCAGCCTTCATGTCACGTGGATTGACGTGCGGGCATGGGTCGCAGAGACCACTTCTGTGAACGACTTTCTAGGTCCTGACGGGGTTCACCCAACGCCTTGGGGATATCGCGCATTCGGCAACTTTATCGCCGCAGAGCTGCAGAACAGGCACCTCATCTAATGTGTCCTCAACGCCTCAGGGCGGCGTTCTCCTAAACCAGCTTCGTCATGCAAGATACAAGACGGCGTTGGCACAAAGATGGAATCCTTCTTGTCTATCCCATGTCTGTTCTGCAATCAGCGGGGATGCCCGGCACATTGACTGTCCCCACTGTCATTACTGGAGTGGAACATCAGCGCCAATGGGTGACTCTCAGATACTTGCGCATATTTGTTGAACTAGTGCGGTGATCCAGTTCCACCTCTGCGCATTGAGCAGCCCCATATTGTAAAAAGTGAAACGCTGAATTCCTAGATTTAAGGCAGCGCGCAATCGCATCTGGGCTCGATCAAAGTCCGCTGTCATAGTGGCTGTGAGTGTCTGCCCCACAATAATCCGGGATGGATCCCAGCCCTTCCGGTACAGCCAGTTCACGTCGTATTGAAGTGCTTGGGGAGAAGCATAGCCTAACGCAATCACATCCCCGGCAGCCGATGCATCCGCCAGCACCCCCTCCATCCAAGACAACTGGACTTGACCGCCATAAGGGACAAGCATTGTAGCCAGAGCCATGTTCCGGCTGCTCGCAGCAGCGCGCCGGATAATATCTTCGATGGTCCGGCTGCGCTGTGACAGAAATTGAACAAACTGGGGATGCTCCATCAGATAGGTCGCGACTTCCGCCATCGGCTCTAAAGGTGCTGGTTCCTGAGCCGCAAGTTGGACAACGCTGTCGCGCACCTCCTGATGAACAGCCTCCCATGCGGTGGCGCCGCCAAACACAGCAGCGCACGAAGGACAAAAGCACACAGACAACAATATGCGCAGGAGCGGCGTGATGACAATGCCGCTGATATCATGGTGCGCGCCGTGAACTGCTGCCGTGTATCCCACCGACTCGAGGTCCAAACCGGAAAATACGTCCCACGCTGCGAGATCTCTAACCATCTGCACAAATTGCTCTTGGTTAGCCACCGGACAAGCCGCATGCCTTATCTCCTGGCCAAAGGCGTTGATGACAGGTTTGAGGTGAGTCTGGTCATGGCCGGCAATGACCCAGCCCCGCAAACGGATACCCTCAGCCCTGAGCTGGTCGGACAACTCCCGGTAAAACTGTTGGGGCCGGATTTCCAAGCCGCCGTCTTGCCACACATCCTGGCGAAAACTGAAAAGCGGCCCGTCATTCCGAGTGAAAAAGCGGGGCTCCCCTGTAGCCAATGATAAGATCTGTCCACTATGGTAAACCGTAGCCACGCTCAGATCCGTAATCCCTGCTGCGCACTTTCTCCACTGTGCGTCGTATCCCCCACTGCGCGATATCCCATGGATAGGCCCAGAGTCCCGCAAATGGAGCCAGTGGCCTGGTTGCGCTCTTCTCCAGCATTATCGCCTCCTATACGTTGTAAGGACATGATACCTTAGACGCAGGCCTGCCGCACGAAGGCCTTATGTCGTGGCCACAATGCTTCCGACGTCTTTATTCGAAAACCCTGGATTATCGTGCTAACGGCCCAACAATTTGGATAAAAAAGGGGACGAATAGGATTATATGTTGTCTGCACCCAATGACTCTCTTTAGCTGTTTGGTAAAACTGGCTAGCCATTGAATCAGCGATACGGTATGCCATGCACTGTTCACAACTCATATGTCAGTAACGCGAGCTTTATAGCCATGGGGTGCCTTGCCCCACGGTAAGGCGATTCATCATGAGTGGACTGGATCGGCAGGCATTAACCGCGAATTGCAGCCATCCGCCAAGTGTATCCACCCCAGCCCCGGTCGCTGCTGCCCTAAACGTTCCATCATCGTCGATGAACAGGACCAATAACATACCTTCCACGGCGAATATGCCAGAGCCAAGTGTATACGAAAAATATCTAATGCCTGCAGGCACCGTCGCAGCACGCGGTGTTCTAGCGCGCAAACAGGCCAATCACCCATTGCTCTCCATATGTGATGAGAAATACTGAAAGGATTGTGGTCGAGAAGGTAGCGGCCAATGTTGTCACGGGGTTCCACTCTAGACCATCGCCAATCGCAATGCAAACATAAGATCCGATGAAAGGCGATAACACCGAAACCAATGCAACCCCATACCGTTCGTACTTCAGGGACCACCGCTGTATGCGCTTCACCCTGTTCCGCGCCCACCGCCAATGTTCGATGATTTCCTGAAAGGCCAACATTAACACGGGGACCGGAATCAAATTGGCCAAGATGCTTAATACCGCTCCCATAAACGGGTGGAAACCCAAGGCAATGCTTGCGACGGCCGCAGGCTGAGCCCCCAAGATGATAGAGGTTCCCACCAAAGAGAAAACGCGCCATGAATCACTAAAGCGCATTCCAATAGCAAGCGTCACTCCCAATAATGCTACGGAGCCCATCATCCCATAAAATAACTGTTTAGCCTCTTGATGCTGCAACCCCCGCAATGAGTCTCCCCCTCATTCTCGAAGTATCGCACATTTTGATAACGGCGTGAAAATTTATCAAATGCGCCGTAAAACTTCGCCGTGTCAATATCTCCCTTTGCTCTTTATGCCCTACCCTGCCACGCTTTTCGTGTCATCCAAAACTCTACCCGGGTACCTTTCCACCATGAACGTGATTTCCGGCTTGCTCACGCCAAACTACTGGTCGGCTCAATAAAAATAGAGTGCCAGCATTTCGTTATTGCCAGCGCGGTCTCATGACCGTGCGCTGGCATAGTCCCTGGCATGGGCGGCATGATTCCCTATAGCTTCCAACTGGTTGCGGTCAGAGGGAACGCTCTCCCCCACCGGATTTTTCAGGCCCGCGCAAGCCGGCCTTCCGTGACAGGGCAATCTGCAAGGCTGCCTGATTGCTTCCTGTCTGGCGCTGCCCGGCACCCGGCTCGGGGTGCGCCCCTGAATCCCCCTGCCCTTTTATGGTGCTGGCGGTAGGAATTGTGTGGTCTATCCGTTACACTGAAATCATTCTCTCAGAACAGGAGACAACACCCGATGGGCACGTTCTGGTTTTGGAAGGACCATAGCCGACGTCGGCTATTTGGAGCTGTAGGCCTCTATTACCTTGCTGAAAACATGTGGCAGGTATTATTGCTGTGGCGCATTCTCACTCTGACCCACTCCGCGTTTTGGATGGGTGCAGCTGTCGCTGCCTACACCATAGCCACACTAGCCGTGGGGATAGCAGGTCCCCACTGGGGAGGTGGGCAGCGCATCTCCATGCTGGCCGTGGCGCAGGCCTTCTTGATGGCTGCCGGTCTTGGCTTTGCTCTGCATTCCGCCGTCTCGTTGATCATTCTCGCCGTCGCAAATGGGTGGCTTGCCGCCCGCATTGTGCCGTCACTGCAGGCTTATCTCATGCGTAGCAGCCCTGTGGCCGAACTAAGCCGGGCTTCAGCAGCTTATGAATTCACCTCCCGAACCGGAATGCTGCTCGGCCCCTTAATAGCGGGTGCCGCGCTAGCCGCCCTTCCTCTTGTGTGGCTGTTTGCTGCCATCATGGGTCTTTTCACCACGGCGGCGTTTCTTATTTACCCGTTGGGTGGAGACCAGCTTGTTGAACCGCACCTGGCTGAGGTGACACATGCCTCTGGGTTTGTGGACACTGTGCGCATAGTGAGAGCCGACCCGTTCCTCACATTGGCTCTAACCATCCGCGGGCTCAACAACTTTCTGTGGCCGGCCTTTACTCTCGCCATTCCCTTCCTTGCCCTTCATACGTGGCATGCCGGGGCATTCGGATACGGGACCATACGCTCGGTTTGGGGATTCAGCACAGTATTGGGCACCGTATGGCTAGTCCCCCGCCTGACCCGCCATTTGCACCGATTTTATTTTCTGTCGTGGGCCCTCACGGGTATGGGATTTCTGGCCTTAGCTCTCTCGGCCCATTTCACGGAAGCTGTCATTGTCGCTCTGACGGGCGCCTTGGGCAGTCCCGTTGTGCACGTTGCTCTCGACACCCATATTGGCCGCTACGTTGATGCCGCCCTGCAAGGACGGCTGTTTGCCTTGCAGCAGTTTATTATGTCGGCTCTGGCACTGGTTGGCTTAGCCGCAACTACCCTCGCTCTCAGCATCACCAGTCCCCAACGTGTGCTGGCATCCTCAGGTTCGGTAATGGTCATTGCCGCTCTGACGGGCCTCGCGTTGTGGTCACGCCAGCGGGAGGCGGGATCCAAAAGCGCCACAGGCTTTGGAAAGCGGTGGCCCCCCGCCAAATCCCAAAAGCCCGTGGACCATCAACCGTGAACACCAAATTCGTGACGACAGACACAGCCGGCCCTGCCGGCCACTTAGACAGGACAGGAAACCCAGCCACCACAAAGGGAGCAAGAGGTGCGCCGCTGCCAGAGATCATGGCGGCGTCAGAGGCAGCAAGCCGTATTCATAGAACCCACCCAGGGATTATCTCTGCAGCCGGGCGACTGCAAAAAGTTGTCCAAGATAATGGGAATATTTGGCAGAAGGTACAAAATCTTGACGCGGATGCCGCACGGCAGGTTGCCGTGCGCATCGTCCGGTTTGCGCAAGCCCACCAGACTCCCGTCATGGTATCTGCGGCGCTATCAGCCGCCAAAAGAAACTGAGCCGGGCGGGGTGCCAAAATCACAAGCGGGCGTACTGGTTGCACGGCAAAATCCTGCGCTGGGTGCGGGATCTGGCTTTTCGAGAAGGGATATTAACCGTGGCGCGCCATCCTGCCTGGACGTCGCAAATATGCCCGCATTGCGAGCGGTTAGGAACCCGTCAAGGGCATTACTTGACCTGCCAGAATCTTTAGCATGTTTAGGAGGCCGATGCGGATTTCGCCGGCGTGATGAACCTCTACAGAAAGTGGACCCAAACCTTTACGTAGCCCCGTAAACAGGCCGGGGATGAACCAAAGACTCTGACGACCTGCGCCGTATAACAACAGACGTCTCGGGTGGTAAGGGCTAACCGGCTGGATGACGAGAGGCCTGACCGGGTGCCCGTATGGTACGGGATGGTCTGAGCTTCAGCTTCCCAGTTAGGACTCGCGCCCAGAAGGAAGCGATGCACACGCCGACAAGAGTCCCCATTCTCCAGGGCTCTCCCCTTGTCAGAGGGAGACAAAGGCCAGACGCACGGCGGATGTTCCCATTGGATGAGGAAATGTGGCAACTGCTGATACCACCCAGACATTAAAAGGCAAAGCGGGCATGTCCGAGGGGCTTGATGGTTTCAACACCTTCAAGGCGCAACAGATACTCCTTGAGATGAAGACCCCCGGCGAATCCCGTGAGAGTCCCGTTGGACCCAACCACACGGTGACAGGGAATTACCAGAGGAATGGGGTTGTCACCGACTGCTTTTCCAACGGCACGGGCCGCCCGCGGGCGGCCAATATCCTCGGCAATCTCTCCATACGTGACGGTTTTGCCATAAGGAATCTCCTTCACCCGGTTCCACACGGCCAATTGAAATGCCGTGCCGGTGAGATCAAGACTGCCAGGCCACTCGGGCACAGCTCCATGGAAATACCGGTCCAGTTCCCGAAGCAAAGACGATAATGCGGTCTCACTATAGATCATTACGGCATAGGGATGGCCGCGCAGATAGACTTCCGGAATCGGCTCCCTCTGATTCTGATGGGGCAACAGCACCTCGCTCAATCCCCGGTCGGTGCTGATGAGCCCAAAGGTCATTTCCTGGTGCCGGTACTCGCTCCAGTACGCCGTATCCAATCATTATCCTTCTTTCCGTTCCGTTTGTTATGGAGTTTTGGCACCAAAAAATATCACGCTCCGACAAACATCGGGCCGACAGCAACTTACGGACCATCCGCTCTCTTGAGGATACCTTTTCAGGCAGACAAATTCCAGTACACAACCAGTTCTCCGACGAATTGTCCAGGTACATCAGTCTGCGTTATAAAATCGCGGCGAAAAACCCCTTGGTTACGTTATGAGGATGAAAGCCGCTGGGGTCTTCCCTCTCGATGAGGGCTTGAACAGTTTCCTTAGTTGTCACGAGAGGCCCTTATCGTTGAGCCTACCCCCTGATTCCCCTTGTGCAGCCCAGTTTATCTACGTAAGGACATCTCTTTCATTGCGCGGCTTATTCGGGCAGACTTAAGGCGCTGAGGATCTTTTCCACGGCTCGCTTCTCTATCCGGGATACGTAGCTGCGGGAGATGCCCAGACTTTCAGCAATTTCTCGCTGCGTCAAGCGTTGTGATTTTCCATTCAAGGCAAAACGGAGATTTAACACAAGGCGCTCTTTGCGCGTGAGGCTCTCTACAAACTCCGTCACCCATTCCATGATCATGCTGACCTCTACCGTATCCGGCACCTCCTCCCCACTCGAGAGCACATCCATCAGGAGAATCTCATTGCCATCCCGGTCAATGCCAATTGGGCTGTATATGCTGACCTCATTCTTGACCTTTTTCTGATTCCGCAGATACATTAGCACCTCATTGTCAATGCAGCGCGCGCAATACGTAGCCAATCTCGTTCCCTTGCCCTGATTGAAGGTGTCAATGCCCTTAATAAGACCGATGGCCCCGATACCGATTAAATCGTCCGCCTCAATGCCTTTATTGGTATATTTCTTCACGACGTGCACAACCAATCGCAAGTTATGCTCAATGAGGCGTTGCCGGGCCTCAAGATCTCCTTGCTGCATCGCGTCGAGAGCCTGTTTTTCCTCCGCATCCGTCAGAGGCTGGGGAAAGGCATTGCCGCCAATATAGCCGGACAGCCAGATCGCACCCTGTACCGCTGCAGCAGCGATCAGGGCCAGTAATCCTAAACCCATTTCCATCACGCTCCCTCGCGTGTTAACGCGCGAATTCGTTGCCCCACCATAATATGAACGCGCGCTCAAAGGTGTGCATGACCACAACAAAAGAAGCACGGCTTGTTCACGGCCCAATAGGGAGGAGTGCGACGTAGAGGAGAATCCAGAGAAAAACGTTGGGGGCCCCCTTAGCATTAAGTGTGCGCACCCCTGGTCCGGGCAGGCATGGCGAACAGCACAATCCGGTATTTGCCGCCACCAGCCGTGCACAACTGTGCGCCATGTTCACCAATCGTAATATAATTGCTAAGAGAGCACGTCAATCTGGGTCGAAACCGTAAAATCGTCGCGATTTCCTGCGGGTCCTTGGGGTTGGAACTTCCGCGCGCAAGATTCGGCGGGGCACCGGAATCAAGAAAGTGGGCAGCACATGGGCCGAAGGCCGCCCGAAAGACAGCGTCCTCGCGGCCACTTTCATGGTTTCTCACTATTGAGAGGGTGACGGCTTGGCCGCCACCCTCTCAATAGTGCGCGATCAACCCGCCAGCAAACACATTTTGGGAAATTCACGCTGTCACAATATGGTGACCTCTACCCACGGCGAATAAGTTATTAACCCGTTAGACGATGAGCGGCCACTGCGGGCGGCACAGGGACAGGATCTAGAGCGGAGTAACCGTCATTCCGTCACGCTGCATTCTGTCTGCTTGCGCACTTTGGGAGCACGTTCCCGAATCTGATACTGCACACGGTCCTCCGCCGCTTGAGACGGGGAATCCTTGAGTACCATGCATCCCCGGGCGACTGGGCATAGCAGGCATTTAGGTTTGCGGGCGGTGCAAACCAGCGCACCCATATCCATGGCGGCATTGTTGAATTCGCGGGCTTGTCCACCGGGAACCACCGCTTCCGCCACCGCCCAAAGCTGATGCTGAACGTCTGCCCCGGACTTCTTATAATCGATTCCAAAATATCTTCCCACCAAGCGGTTGACATTTGTGTCCAAGACTGGCGCATCATCCCCAAATGCAAACGACAGAATAGCTCCGGCGGTATATCGCCCGACCCCTGGCAGTCCCATAAGATCCTCCAGAGTGCGCGGAAAACTGCCTCGGTAGCGGTCGACTACCGTCTGTGCAATCGTGTGCAGCCACTCTCCCCGCACTTTATAGCCCAAGGGATCTGTAATCTCCTTGACATCTTCAAGAGAGGCCCGCGCCAAGCGGTCAATCGTGGGGAACACCTCGAGAAATCTCAGATAAACGGGCTGGACCGTTTTCACCGTCGTCTGGTGCAACATAATTTCAGATACCATGATATGGTATGGGTCGGTTGTTTTCCGCCACGGAAGGTCTCGTCCTTCCTTGCGGTACCACTCGAGAATTTCGGATTGAAAAAGTTCGAGATCCTCGGCGGCCAAGTCCGCCCTGTATTTGATCCGTTTCATGAACCCACTGTAGCCGAGACCCCATAAGTTTTCAAGTGTTCGGTTCATCCTGCCAGCGTGGGGACGTCTGGCCTTGGCCCGAACCGACTCCGTTTTCCGCCATGTGTTCCGTGACAGACCAGGGGGAATCCTTTCAAAATGAGTTGTGCTTTATAGGAGAACTGGCCAGCGAATATTCGCGACAACGACTGCCCGGCCACACGCGGTATAATAAACAGAGATCTGCCCGCCCCAAGAGACACTGTCCGCGGATAGCCTACCGCGCTTGTGGCAGCAGTGCCAGCCACCCGGTTGCCGATCTCTGCAAGTCAACTAGCCCGCCCTAAATGGCGAAGCTTACGGTAAATCGTAGGCCAGGTTGCCCAGGGGACTGGGAAACCGGCAGACATTGGTAACAGGTCGTCAAGACCCAATCCGGGATGTGGTGAAGGCTATCGTCACCAAGGGCAAGAAAGCCGGAACCTATCCAGGCCGCGTCGCCATACGGGCCCGTGGCAGTCTCAATATCCAGACCGGAAAACGGCTTGGTGCATGGCATCCGTCACCGTTTTCTGCACGCTCATTCGGCACGCCGGCGGCCATGGATATTCGGTGACCAAGATAGCATGGAACAAAGGAGCAGCGCAAATCGATGAATCCGGCTGCGGGAGCGGGTCGCCAACTAATGGACATGAAGAAAGGAGACTAGAAATTGACCTATCACGATGCTCACGTGCACTTTTTCCCCACCCCGTTAAAAAACGCTATCGACCAATGGTTTGCCGCCGCTGGATGGCGCCTGCACTACCGCGGCATGCAATCCGAATCTCTTCTGGAGAACCTCAGGGCGGATGGAGCTGACCACTTGGCGGTACTGGTCTATGCGCACAAACCCAAAATCGCCGCATCTCTCAATTCCTGGCTGTACCAGTTTGGCTTGCAGCATGATGGTTTGCACTTGTTTGGCACGGTCCACCCGAGCGACAGCGACATGGCCAGTGAAGTCGCGCGGTGCCTCGATGAGTGGAATTTTACGGGATTTAAACTGCACGCCAATGTTCAGCAAGTTTCCGTGGATGATCCCCGTCTCACACCGTTGATGGAAGGTGTTCTGGCACGCCGCCGCGGCCTGGTAATACACGCCGGCCGGGAGCCCCACACCAATTCCTATGTGGGCTGGCAGCCATTTTCGCGTCTGATGGCCCGCTATCCCCAACTCAAAGTCCAAGTGGCCCACCTGGGGTATGACGAGATCGGTGAGTTTATTGCCATGAGCCGGGACTATCCCCATTTGTATTTCGATACCGCTGCCGTCCCCAGTCCCCGCTTCCCGTTAGACGATGCCCGGTTCCTAGACATCGTGAAGTCCGTCCCCAACCGCATTATTTACGGCAGTGACATGCCTGTCATGGAGGAATCCGTGACCCAATACCGCCACCGCATCAGTAAAATTCTTGGGAACTCCGCCGCGCTCCAGCACAAAGTGTTTGTGGCCAATGCCGAGAGGTTTTGGGGTGTGGAGGAACACTCTCCGGAGTGCCGCACTGATTAAGGGCGAGGGCCCAGCTCAGGGGTGTGCCAGCCACACGGCCGCCCGCTGTACAGCAGTCAGTGTCCCCGCAGTGGCAGGCCCTTCCAGAACCAGCACCATTCCCTGGTGAAACGACGTGTATGCCACGGCAAAGTTGGAATCAGGCCGCCATACGTGAAACACTATTCCCCCTACCACCTCCGATGGAACGACGGCATCAATCTGGCGGAGAGTGCCGGGCTGGGTAACGGGAGGATACTGTCCTGAAGTCCCGTGGACCGGAGTTGCCAGCCAGTGGAGCGGCAGCACTCTGCCTCCAGTGATAAAAGGCAGGTAGGCCCGCGCCACCTCGTCCCCGGTACCCCACAGATCACGGCCTTGTGCCATCACCGATGTACTCATTCGGGGCAGTGATGGGTTGCCTACGGGCTGCCCGGGAACAGTCTCCTGAGCGTCCCATCCCAGCTTTTTCAGTGCGCCAGCAATTCCGGCGGTGTGCCAGCGCGATCCCAACTCTTCAAGAAGGCGGCTGCCTCCGGTGGCTGGCAGTCCCTGGTAAAGATGGGGGTCATTCAGCGCCATGGCCAGCATCACCGGCGTTAGCGCCTGGCCTACGGGGTGGGGCTGCCAGCTGATTTGCCGCCCAAGGGGACTACCCGTCTGGGCAAGCAGTCCCCCGCTCCCATTCACCGCCACCAGGCTTCCCCCCGCTGGCAGCAGAGAAGCGAGCTGCGCCATCAAGGTGTCGCTCACAGTAGTGTGAATAGAACCCTGGGGCGCCGCAAATCCCCGTCCGTCCCACTGTAAGCGGGACACTTTCCGGCTCTCGGTGATGGCCGCAACCATAGTGTCCGAAACACCAGAACGAACTGTAGCCTCCTGCACCTTCGTGCGGTAGAGCCCTGGGATATTCCACTGCAAGGCTGCGTAAAACAAGGACGACCGGCCATTCCAGATCACCTGCTCCAGACTGTAACCGTGCGGCGCATAACGGCTCGCGAGCTCCTTGTGCGCCCATGACGGCAGCCGGGAGGGAACGATGACGAGAGCGGAAGTCCACTGCCTTTGCGTGAGCCGCACACCGCCGGCCCCGAACACCATCACATCAGTGACTGGGTGGACAATTGCAGTCGGTCCCTGCGCAAATGGCAAGGGGGCCGCCGGACGCCAGAACATCCACCACGACAGAGCCAAGACCCCCACAAGTATAGCTGCTGATGTTCCTGCCCTCGCACGCCGCGTCCAATACATATGGAAAAACTCCCTTCAATTCTGCTTCTACTAGGGAGTTTTTCCATATTTTACAATTTAATACATTTGCCTAAGGATGCTGGTTTGCATAGGCAATATTTGCTAATTGCTGGGCATACGTCGCCGCGTATAAGACTTTTCCACTTGGCAACGACAAAAAGTATAAGTACGGCTCTGGAGCCGGTGTTAGAGCGGCTCTGAATGCCACCATGCCAGGGTTGGCTATGGGCCCCGGGGGCAAGCCTTGATGCTGGTAGGTATTGAATGGCGACGGCACAGTCAAATTTGTATAATTCAGAGGGCCTTTGACAGCATGGCCCAGGGCATAGCGCACAGTGGCATCGCTTTGCAAGGGCATTCCCACTTTGAGCCTGTTGACAAATACTCCGGCGATGCCGCGGGCATCGGACGGGTCTTTATCTTCTTGCTGAACCATAGAGGCCAGAGTCACCCACTGCGTCAGGCTGAGAGAGGAATGGCTCGCCCGGTATACCGGCAAAGCCCGCCTTTCAAAAGTCTGCCACATCATAGTGAAAGCTTGCGCAGGGGTTGTCCCATACGGAAATTTATAGGTTGCAGGAAAGAGATAGCCTTCATCGGGATCCCGCACTCCAGCCGCTGGAGCTGGCATGCCCGGCAAGGAATGGTCCAGCAGTTTCCGGTACTCTTGCCGACTTCCGATATGAGACGCGACCAGCCGGGATATGATCTGCTGCACGGTGAAGCCTTCTGGAATCGCGACGCGTATCGTCACCACTTGGCCTGTCCTCATCATGGCCATGATTTGCTGTGGACTCTGATTCGGGCGGATCCGGTACACGCCGCTTTCTAGAGACCGGGACAGGTGGTATACCCGGCTCAAAACCCGAAATGCCAGAGCCGAGCGTATAAGTTTTCTCTGTTGAAGGGTGCGCGCGATGACATCGGCAGACTGACCAGATTTCACCGTAACATACGACGGATGCGAGTCGCTTGAGTCCACGGGCTGAAATTGCAGCCACCCCCAGAACCCAGACAAAAGGACGGCCAATAAAAGAGCCGTCCCCCCTATCCGTGCCCAGGTCCACTGCCATCGCGGGCGCCTCAGCTTATGCAGCTTACGGGATGGCAACAATAAAACATCCCTCCAAGCTCCGCAGGAGACTACTCATCTTCGTCCAAAAGCTCTTCGTAGGCCTGAGCCACTTTTTCCCATTCTTCTTCGGATTCGATGTCAACCAACACATCGTCCCCGTCATCATCTTTCTCAAGCCGCAGGATGACCGCTTCCGCTTCTTCATCTTCTTCTGTATCGATGGGCAGCAAAATAGCGTAATCCTGTTCTTCCACCTCGATTACATCCACAACCACAAATTCGTGCTCATGTCCGTCCTCATCTGTCAGGGTAATAATTTCGTCGTCTTCCTCAGGTCCCTGCCCTATCAAATCTTTGTCATCAGCCATTGTGATGTCCTCCCTTAATTTGGTGTTTTTTTTATGGTCAAGATACCCCTGGAGAATCAATGCGGCAGCCAGACCATCCACCAGTTTTTTTCTGTTTTCGCGCCGCACATCGCGCTCGATGAGCAACCGCTCGGCCAGCCGCGTGGTGAGCCGTTCGTCCCATGTCACCACCTCGCAGGAAGCCTGCGCTCGAAGTGTGGTGACGAACTTCAAAGTTTTCTGGGCCTGGGGACCGACGCTTGCATTCATGTTCAATGGTAAGCCTACCACAATTTCCTTGATATTCCAGACGGCGACCAAATCCAGAATGAGCTGAAGATCATGAGAATGTGAGCTCCGCTTGATAGGAGGCTTAGTTGACGCAAGAACTGCCATTTCATCGCTGATAGCGACCCCAATCCATTTATCCCCCACGTCCAACGCCATTATGCGTTCAGCCATTGGGCGAGGTCGTTTCTACATGGGCCACGTACTGCCGGAGCAGTTCCTCCAGCAGCTCATCCCGTTCAACACGGCGTATCAGGTTACGCGCCCCCTGGTGACTCGTGATGTAGGCAGGATCGCCGGATAGCAAATACCCGACAAGCTGGCTAATGGGATTATACCCTTTATCCTTCAGGGCACTATAGACTTCGCGTAAAACCGCATCGGCCTGGTTGGCCGCTTCTTGATGGCCCCATAGCCTGCGAGTCTCATCTGTCGGCCCCATCGTCCGCATCCTCCCTTATGGTTGTTGGTTATCCGGCTGCCACCAGCTTCTCAGACACCTGCCGCCGGGCTTCCGCCAGCAAGAGCGGGATTCCCTGCGGATTTTTACCGCCGGCCTGCGCAAGGTCCGCCCGTCCGCCGCCGCCCCCGTCAATGTAAGCCGCGAGGCTCTTCACCAATATGCGGGCATCAAGACCCCGAGCTACCAAGTCTTTCCCTAAATATACAACTAATGAAGCCCGCTCACCATGGTTAGCCGCTAAAATCACCCCTTGCGCCCGAGACTTAGCGCCGTCCAGCACTTCACGCAATGCGTCCAGCGACTCGGTAGTGGCCTCCGCCACGACCAAGCGCAACCCGTCGTAGGTGATGGCCTGCTCCGCCAGGTCCACACCCTGTTCGAAGCGCATCTGACGTTCAAGATCCAGCAGGCGGCCCTCAAGGATTTTGCTGTTCTGCAAAATTTCCCCGATTTTCGCTGACAAATTTTGAGGCGCTGCATGCAATTGGTCCCCAATGTCCTCAACCGACCGCCGCAGCATACGGGCCCAGCCGACCGCATTGCGTCCGGTGACGGCTTCAATCCGGCGGGAGCCCGTGCCTACCGAGCTTTCCTCCGTAATGGCAAAGAGACCCAGTTGCCCGGTAGCCGAGCAGTGAGTGCCGCCGCACAATTCTTGGCTGGCTCCCAGTACCGTCACCACCCGCACAACCTCTCCATACTTATCCCCGAAAAAGGCTAGGGCGCCTTCTTGCAGAGCTTCCTCCTTGGCCATAACCCGCGTTTGGACGGGAATGTTCTCCAGAATCCAGCCGTTGACCAAGTCCTCAATCTGTTCGACCTGATCAGCAGATAAGGGCTGCGGATACGAAAAATCAAAGCGCAGCCTGTCTGGCGCCACCAGCGAACCTGTCTGGTGGACCCCCGTCCCAAGAACCGCGCGGAGGGCCGCATGGAGGAGGTGGGTCCCGGTGTGATTGCGGCGGGCATCATCTCTGGCCTCCCTATCCACAGCCAAAGACACAGCGTCACCCTTGGTCACGGTTCCTTGGGTTACCGTTCCGAAATGCCATATAGCCCCATGAACTTTCACCACATCTTCCACCCGGAAAATTCCCTCCGGACCTGTAATGGTTCCGCGGTCTCCCACTTGCCCGCCGCCCTCGGGGTAAAACGGCGTAGAGGGAACCCACAGCCATCCAGATTCTCCCGACATCAGACGGGTTACCGGATCGTTTCCGATATAGAGGCTGTCAACAGGCTGCCTTTCAAGCTCTGTGCGCTCATAGCCCGCAAATTCTGTCAGGCCGTGCTGCGGGAGATTTTGAGCGTCCTGGTGCCGGCTGCGGGCGTTGCGCGCACGTGCCTTTTGAGCCGCCATAGCCTGGTCGAATCCCGCTTGGTCCACCCGGATATTTCTCTCTTCGGCGGCATCCAGCGTCAGATCCAATGGAAATCCAAACGTATCGTACAGGAGGAATGCTTCTTCCCCGCGCAACTCTTCTCCTGGCGCTATCGCATCGAGCTTGTCGCCCAGAACTTTCATTCCGGATTCCAGCGTCAGGCGAAATCTTTTTTCCTCTTCGTGAATAGATTGCTGGATCAGAGCGGAACCCACCAGCACTTCCGGATATGCTGATCCCATGACGTCTTCCACAACTGGAACGAGTTTATGCAAAAATGGTTCCTGAAAATTCAACAGCCGCCCAAACCGCACGGCGCGCCGCAAGATTCTACGCATGACATAACCACGGTCTGAGTTGCTGAAAGAAACTCCTTCTGCCAGCAGAAACGTAATGGCGCGAATATGATCTGCGATCACACGAAATGGCATGCCGCGGAGACCGGGGTCATAGACGATGCCCGACAGCGCTTCTATGGCCGAAATCAGTGGCCGCAGAAGGTCCGTTTCAAAATTGGACTCCACGCCTTGGAGGTATGCGGCAATCCGTTCAAGTCCCATGCCGGTGTCGATGCTCGGGCGCGGCAGCGGCGTCAGAGTTCCCGTGCTGTCCCGGTCATACTGCATGAAGACAAGGTTCCAGATTTCCTGAATGCGGTCGCACTCACACAGCCCCAGGCCGCACTGATCGCCACAAGCATATTGGGCGCCACGGTCCACAAAAATTTCCGAGCTGGGGCCGCACGGCCCGGTATCGCCCATGCTCCAGAAATTGTCTTTCTCGCCCATGCGCACGATGCGCTCAGGGGATACCCCAGCCACTTCCTGCCATAGCTGATATGCTTCCTCGTCGGTCTCGAACACCGTGATCCACAGGACCTGCGGGTCAATCCCCAAAACCTCCGTAAGAAAAGTCCACGCAAATCCTATAGCATCACGCTTGAAATAGTCGCCAAAAGAAAAGTTTCCGAGCATTTCAAAGAAGGTTTGGTGACGGGCCGTCTTACCTACTTGGTCGAGGTCGTTGTGCTTGCCTCCGGCCCGCATGCATTTTTGTACAGTGACAGCGCGGCGGTAGGAGCGCGCTTCTTTGCCGAGAAACACATCCTTAAACTGCACCATGCCCGCATTCGTAAATAACAGCGTGGGATCCTGGGCGGGCACCAAGGGTGAACTGGGCACTTTATGATGCCCCTGAGACTCAAAAAAATCAAGAAACTTTTGCCGAATTTCGGCAGAACGCATAGAAAATCCTCCTTGCCGCAATACAAAGGCATTGCTAATCTTTCTCATTGTACTTGGCTCCTTCTGCCACGGTCAAGTCAGATTGTCAGGCGCCGATATAAATGCGCTAACAGAACCTTAATGACTGCCGTAGTAGGCACCGCCAGAAGAAGCCCTGCAACCCCGGCAATTTCGCCTCCCGCCAAGATAGCGAAGATGACAACCAGTGGATGCAGCCCAACCGAATCTCCCATGACCTTGGGGCCGATGACTGTCCCTTCAAGCTGGTGAATCGCCACGAACCCCATGATGGCATAGACGGCTGTCCATGGCGACCGGTCCATCCCCAAGATCACGGCGGGAAGAGCCCCCGCAATAGGACCGACATACGGAATAATGTCGGTCACTCCGGCAATAGCCCCAATGAGGAGGGCTAAGGGAATCCCCAGTATTCCGACCCACAGCCCCGACAGGACGCCTACGACGAGAGCAACCAGCAGCTGGCCGCGGATGAACCCATTGAGAGCCCGGTCTATATCCAGGCCCAAAACATACACCTGCGCGTGCCATGCCACGGGAACAACCTGCCAGAAACGCGCCCTGATGCGGCCCATGTCCTTAAGCAGGTAGAACGCAAAAATGGGGGATATAATCAGGCTCAGGATTCCGGGCAGCACGCCAAATACCGTTGACAGCACGGTTTTGGACAGCCCAAATAACTTGCTTTCCCACCGCACACCCGTCTCATCTATAGCCATGCGGACCGACCGCGGCATGGGGGCCTGGTGGAAGCGCAGCAGCCAATAACTCCACGTGCGCTGCACTTGCCTTGTCAGCGCCGGAATCAGGTGGATCATCTTCACCGTTTCCTGGACCCACAGAGGAACCATGTAGACAATGACCCCTGCCATCACAATCCCGACTAGGGCGTAAACAATCAGAATCGCAAGAACCCGGTGAATGCGGTGTTTGACAAACCATTCGACCGGGGGAGCGAGAAGATAGGCTATCACAATAGCAAAAACAAACGGCAATAGCACGACGCGCGCGGCCCACAGAACCAATACCGCACCACTGCAAAAGACGGCCAGCAACCCCCAGCGGTAATACTTCAGGGGCCGCCTGGCCACCGTCAGCCCTTTCACGGAATCTGCCTTCACGGCCGCACTGTCTATCCCAGGCGCCTCTTCGCCAGGTGAATCAATCCCCGCCCGCTCGCGCGGGCAGCTTTCCATGCTTTAGGAGCAGCATGCGAAGCCCCCCGCCAGGCTTTCCGGTAGGCGCCAGCTCCCGGCCTGCGTAAAATCCAGACTCCCGCCATTACCGCTCCCACCAAAGCTCCGGTCACCACACCAGACACGTACTTTCTCATGAGATCACTCCTTCCGGACCGCAGTCCTCAATGCGGGACAATTCGCCGTCGGCCTCCACGCGAAACATGCGGAGACCCCGGGAGCTCAGAGAAAACTCAATGAAACACTCCCAGCAATAGTATTGTCCGGTACCTACGCGGCCCACGTTGCGTCCTTGGCATGCTGGGCACAAAGGGTCTGTCATGGCAACTCTCTCCTTTTTCGCGTGATACCTCTATATTGCCCCGGTCGCAGCGATCTTAATCCGTCCCTCGTTGTCTAGCTGGAGTTGATGTGCGGGAATCAGCAAAGAGCCCTGCATCAGGTCTTCCAACAACCCCCTGCTCACAACAATGTGGTGAACCGCCAAGCTGTTTTCATCAATCACAAAATCCTTGATCCGTCCTAACAGATGGCCCTCAGAATCGCAGACAGCCTGATTGACCAACAGCCCATGGCCATGGCCATGGCGCAATCCCCACCATTGTCTGGGTTTTTTTTGAGCAATGCCGGTTTCGCCAATCATCAGCGCCATCGGAGATACCCGCAGGTCTTTAGCGGCAATGAAACGGCGGCTGAGTGCCGTGCGCACGCTGATTCCTTCGATCACCGCATCTGGCCAGCGAATGAAAACATCATCTACCCAGGCCCATGGCCCTGTTCTCCCTTGAACTTTCACCGGCAAATGCAACAAATGCCAGCGTGTCACCATACTCTACTTCCTCTTCGCATCAATCTTCCCTCCGGCTACCAGAATGTCATTCTGATACAGCACGGCAATTTGGCCGGGTGAAACCGCCCACTGCGGCTCGGCAAACACTAAGTCGGCATGGCTTTCCTGGCCAATCCAGCGGGCTGCCTGCGGCTCCATGTTATAGCGGATTTTCGCCTCTCCAAACAAGTCCCCGGGGGGAATTGGCAAAACATAATTCACGTCACGGACATGCACCACCGACTCGGCCGCCTCATCCTTAAGTCCGACGACAACCTGGTTGGCTTGCGCATCCAGGCGGACCACGTACCGGGGCTCCGCGGCAGTGATTCCCAGACCGCGCCTTTGCCCTACAGTGTAAAAAGCCACACCCTGGTGCTGGCCCACCACATGCCCCTTGGTGTCAACAATGTCGCCCGGCTTGCGCGCCTCTGGACGGTGCTCTTCCAGATATCCCTGATAGTCGTTCTTAGGCACAAAACACAGTTCCTGGCTTTCCGCTTTGTGGGCTGTCGCCAGCCCATAGCGGGAGGCGATAGCCCGGCTGTCTTCTTTATAGTATTCCCCTAGCGGAAACAGAAGATGCGCTAGATCTGCCTGGGTCATCGTATACAGAAGATAGCTCTGATCCTTGGCGTGGTCGGTCCCCCGCCCCAGGTAGTGCACACCATCTTGGGAATGCAGCCGCACATAATGCCCAGTGGCTAGAAAGTCCGCACCACGCGCGGCCGCCCAATCCCACATAGCCCCAAACTTGATATAGCGGTTGCACATCGCGCATGGATTCGGAGTAATGCCGGCCAGATAGCCGTCTTCAAAAGGCTGGATGACCCGCTCAAAAAATTTCTGCTCCACATCCACCACATAGTGGGGTATATTTAATTTTTTAGCCACCCGCCTGGCATCAACCAAAGCTTCCAGCGAACAGCAACTGTTAGTGGTTTCAGCTGGCAAGTGCCGCATTGTCACCCCCACGACATCGTAACCCTGCTCCAACAGCAAAGCGGCAGCCGTCGAAGAATCGACGCCGCCGCTCAATCCCACCACAACGGTTCTCGCCATTCTATCCTCCTCCTAATAAGGTAGCAATATTTCGCTTGAAATGATCCTTCTGCACCTCCATCAAAAGTTGGAAACTCATAGAGGACATTGTATCAATCAGCGCTTCCTGCACCCGGCTCCATACATCCGGTCCCACACAGTGTTCCATATCTGGACACCCCTGGGCATCATCCGAACTGCAATCAGTCAGAGAAATCGGTCCCTCCACAGCATCCACGACGTCACTGACGGAAATTTCCGAAGGCGGTTTCGCCAAAGTATACCCGCCTTGTGCGCCGCGCATCCCCAGCACCAGTCCCGCCCGTTTCAATGGCGCCATGAGTTGTTCTAAATATTGTTCGGAAATATTTTGAGATTTGGCGATCCAGCTTACGGCAACGGGACCCTGGCCGTAATGCAAAGCGAGCTCATAAACAGCCTTCACACCGTACCGGCCCTTGCTCGAAACTTTTATCATTACCTCCACCATCCTCTTGCCTATTAATCTCCCTTCAAAGTATCACCGCTGATCCTCTGAGGTCAATGCCGCATTCCATCGTTTTTACAGTAAAATTTGATTATATCAGACAAAAAGATTAATAGACCTAGTCCAAACGAGCCATAAGCAATACCCTGACCCGAAGCATTCCTCCAGAACGCAACCATAGCGCCGCAACCAATTCTCTCTTTTTATTTTACCACGGTCCGTCAAATCCATGGTCGTCCGCTGCAAACATCCGTGATATCATTCACATTCGAAAATACGGAAGTCTGGTATAGTTACGTTTTAAGGCCGCACTCCCATTTGGGCGCACGCGCGCGGGAAGGACGA
>DAHWJO010000495.1:0-500 GCA_027344105.1 Sulfobacillus sp. | reverse complement strand
TTGCTCATGACGAACGGAGAATTCCTGCTGATGTTTCCGGCAATAGGGACGCCCCTGAAAGCGCTCTTTCCGTCGAAAACAGAAGCGGGCTTCTTCCGGAGAGATGGGCTCCTTGCAATGAAAACAAAAGAACCCCTCGGTTTCCTGGGCGGCCGGGGAGGGTTTTGTAGTCGGTGCCGCAGAGAAGATCTCCTCGGGGGTAATCCCGAATTGCTTTTTGTAATCGGGACGCCCGGGTTGATGAAGCTGAAGAATCGCTTGACCAAGGTTCTGGAGGGTGTCCTTGCCCACGACGGAGTGCACCCGGACTACGTTGTGGAAAAAATTCGTGAACGCATTCAGTTTCAGAAGCCGATCGATTTCTTTGTAAAAGAGATCGGATTTGCAGAGATTCTGGGTGCTAAAGCGTTGAGGGTCAGGTCGTTTGCGTATTCCGGGGCATCGTGGGCACCCATTCCGTTTGATCGTGGGCAGTGATTCCGATTGATCGTGGGCAGCCA
>DAHWJO010000494.1:0-506 GCA_027344105.1 Sulfobacillus sp. | reverse complement strand
CTATCCACCCCCGGAGAATCGAGTTTTGGGTGAGAGGTCGCGAGGCCCCTCACTAAGCGTAAACAGAGCGACGACCAGGCCGTAATCCGACAAGGGTGAAGCAACGGAGCTTCGTAAGCGAATAATCCGAGGGCCGACCGGGTCGAAACGCCGGAAAAGCAACAAGTCGGGTGCAAATGGCGAGTGCCCCGGAGACCTCGGCGGAGTCGACGAGCTCGGCAGGGCGGAAAACGAAACGCACGGAACTTGGGAGGTCTCCCTCTGTCGCGTCAAGCGCGTACGGGAAACCCGAAAGGTCACAACCGATGGGCCCAGAATGCCGAGGGAGAAGTCGGAGGACGCCATAGTACTCCGAGCACGGGAAAGCCGTGTACAATGGAGAAGGGCGTCCCTAGACGACATGGTCTATCGCGCACAAGCTCACCCACAGGCCGTGTTCACGGCCTTGGTTCATCATTTAACCCCGGAGTTCTTGGAAGAGATATGGCAGCCACTCAATCGCCAAG
>DAHWJO010000493.1:0-506 GCA_027344105.1 Sulfobacillus sp. | reverse complement strand
GATCCGCTCTGGTGCAGGGTCTACCGTCGCCTTGGGTTGTTCCTGCTGTGCCCGCCATTCGGCCATCGCCTCGCTGATGGTGGTGAAGCTGCCGCCGCCGACCACCTTGCGGACTGCCGCCAGGGTAGGACGCTCGCCGGCGTCGGCCAGGGCCTGCGCGGCGGCCCAGATCTCGTCTTTGGTTGCCATGGTGCTCTCCTCTCTCCGTAATATGTAATAATAGTATGCTACAACATACCACAAAACAAGCCCAAGCCGCCGCTCCTCGAAGGATCATTGCCATAGATGCAGACGGGTCGGCGCAAATATCGCCAGAAAGGCCCCAGATTTGCCCTACAGCGCACGCAAAGGGCCATGGCCGTGGAAATCTACCTCAGACCGTCAAAAACCGATTCTGGGTCATTTCTCGATACCTTTTCGCCGTTGAATAAAAATAAGGGGGGAGCCGATGCCGCAGGCAATGGGGGACAACGTCCCCAGAGGGGGTCGATCCGGCGAGCCGAAGG
>DAHWJO010000492.1:0-510 GCA_027344105.1 Sulfobacillus sp. | reverse complement strand
CCGCCCTGAAACAACCCGCAGTCGATGAGCAGCTTTTTATCGCCCACGCGAAGAAAATGACAGGACCCGGTAACCCCTCCCGCCGCACCATAAAATTGCATTTCCATGTGGTTCTCCTTTTTTTCGTAGAGCGAATCGATGGCGGGTGACTCAGTGGCCGCCTCTATGCCTCGCCAGCACCTCGTAATAGAGCTGGAGATAGGCGCGTGCCGAGTGCTGCCAGCTATAGTCGCCCGCCATGGCCTGGTCCTGCAGGTGCGACCAGAGCGCGGGCTGGCGGAACAGCGCCTCCGCGCGCAGCACGGCATGGTGCAGGGCGTCGCTTTGCGGGCTGTCGAACACAAAGCCGTTGCGTTGCAGCGGGTGGCGGAAGTCGTCGGCATCGGTGACCGTGTCGGCCAGCCCGCCGGTGCGGTGGACGATAGGAATGGTACCGTAGCGCAGGCTATACATCTGGTTCAGGCCGCAGGGTTCGAAACGGGAAGGCATGAGAAAGGCATCTACGCCTGC
>DAHWJO010000491.1:0-511 GCA_027344105.1 Sulfobacillus sp. | reverse complement strand
TCAGGACTATCTGGGGCACCGGAACATTCAGCATACGGTGCGCTACACGGCCACCAACCCGGTGCGCTTCGAGAAACTGTGGCGGTGATGGCGGTTGATTTATTGAATGATCCGTACTACAAGAAAGACAACACATCATACATGGTAATAATATGGCAAAAGTTAACCTCTCAGAGGCTGCTGGCTTGGCCAATGTGGCCAGATCAACGCTCTACTCTTATATAAGATCAGGAAAATTAAGCGTTGATAAAGATCACATTGGAAAGCCACAGATAGACACATCTGAGCTGATCAGGGTATTCGGCGTCTTGCAAGACAACGACAAAGACAACAAAAGAGACACAGAAATAACACCAGACACGGTGACAATACAGAGTGAAAACGCGGCGTTGCGCGCAGAAAATGAAGTGCTTCGTGAAATGCTGAGGATTCGTGAAGAGCAACTTCGTGAACATCAAGAGCAAGAGTCATGGCTCAGGCAACGCCTGGACTCATTGGAGGCTAGGTTGTT
>DAHWJO010000490.1:0-514 GCA_027344105.1 Sulfobacillus sp. | reverse complement strand
TGCTTCAAACCTGGCACCGACAGAATCTACAGGAACGCATTCCTGAACTCATTGCCCAATACGAGCCCATTCTCAGGGTAAAAGTCGCGGAATGGGGCATCAAACGCATGAAAACCCGCTGGGGGACCTGCAATATTCAGGCACGAAGAATCTGGCTGAACCTGGATCTGGCACAATACCCCGAGCCCTGCCTGGAATATGTGGTGGTGCATGAAATGACGCACTTGCTGGAACGGTTACATAATGACCGCTTCAAAGGCATTCTGGACCGGGTGATGCCGCACTGGCGGCAAGTGAAGAGTAAGCTGAAGGAGGGGTTACCACTGGTATTGCCTGAATGCGAAAACAAAACCCCATGAACGGCACCGGCACCCCGTTTTTCCTCATAATGAAAAACAAAAGGCACCTAGAAAAACCATTTAAGTGCCTGCTCTATATGGTGGGTTGTGAGGGGATCGAACCCACGACCCGCTGATTAAGAGTCAGCTGCTCTACCAACTGAGCTAACAACCCG
>DAHWJO010000048.1:0-20788 GCA_027344105.1 Sulfobacillus sp. | reverse complement strand
CGGCGGCCCGGCTCTTCCTCGAATGCCTCAGCCGGCATCCATCCGGCCTGGCTTCTTGCTGAAAGTGTCCCGCACATTAGGAAAAGACTGCAGAACCTTTTAGCGCAGCGCTTGGTCAGCGTCGCTGCCTCAGATAACGGCGGCGAGTCCATTACGGGGTTTGTGGCGGGGGTTCTCTGCGCAGAAAGTGTACTGTTGCGCGGTGAAGTGACATGACCAGTGCAAGCTAAGCCAAGCAGAGGGAGGCAGTCCTGACTCTGAGGGGGAGGACGCAGGCTGCAAGACCCTTGGGTTGGCATGGAGTGCCGCTTGCACCTTTTATCCATTGGCCGATGGTAGACATTGCGCCGCGTCTATTGAGCATTGGGAAGGGACAAAATCATTGGAATATAACCGGCGAATGCGATGGAATTATAGAAAAACATGGCGCCTCGACCTCACACCAGACGCTCATCGACACGAAAGCGCACCGGTTATGCCCGTGAAACAGTGGGCAAGGAGCGCAGACAGCATCAGCAGATCTGAGGGTGGCTGCCCGGAAATGGAACAAAACCAGCGGTGCGCACATTGTGGGATTTTGCGGACGCCGTCCATGCGGGGACAAGACACGGCTGAAGGGCTTTGGTTTTGTTGCAGCGGTTGCGCGGCTATGGCCCTACAGCTGCAGAATTTAGCCAACGAAAATCAACAACTGCGCATGATGCTGTCTCGCGATCCGGTGACAGGCCTACCGCCGCGGGCCTTGATGGCGGACTTGTGGGGTACCGTGTCCGTTCAGGGCATACCCGCTGTACTCTTTGTGGATATCGACCACTTTAAGGCCATTAACGATCGTTGGGGTCACCTCGCGGGTGATGCGGTCTTGGGGACCGTCGCCCAGCGCATTGTGGGCGCTTTGCGCCATCAGGATGCGTGCGTACGCTACGGGGGCGAGGAATTCGTGTGCTTTTTGGCAGCCACCGACAGATTTCAAACTACGGCTATTGCCGAACGGATTCGCCAGGCGGTCTCGAGGCATCCTATTTCCGGCGGGAGCTGGTCTGTGCGCATCACCGTCAGCATCGGGGTGGCCATTGCGGAGCTGAAGGCGGCGTCCCTCATACCTCTTCTGGAGTCGGCAGACCATGCTCTTTACCAGGCCAAGACCCGGGGACGCAACCAGGTGGTTATGCATACAGACCCGCCGCTAGGCGGTGTGCACAGCCCCTAGTCCTGATAGAGGCGAGGAACTGCTGGCCATCCATGATTTCCGGGCTGCCGCACGAGGCCAGAACCTGACGGATGCAAAGACTGGAAAAGATTTTGTTTCTTAGAAAAAGGAGAGTGATCACCGTGACAGTTGCGACATCATGGATAAATCCATTGGCTTTCCGTTTGGCAGGCATTCTCGCTCCCATCGCCGCAATGCCGACGGAGCAACTCCCAAATACTCGGCTGCTTCCCTAATCCCGGTAAGTTTTCAATTCATACCACAATTATACAATGATAGATAACCATGGGTAGAGTTTTAAGAAACTGTCAAACCGTCCTCTTCCAATTTGCTCCCAGCCGCACGGTGATTCCGCGCAGCGGCGGAACGGTTCTGTTCTAGGATCATTGTGCATTCTACAACCTTAGAAGATCCTATCCTGATATTTTTAGGATCTCCGAGCCAAGTTTTTCTGGGACTGTTGCCATGGAGTGTTAAGGCAGGAATCTGGAGGCATTACAGCAACCAGAACATCGATCTTCATTCACGGCCCGCTTTTAAGCGGGCCGCACGGGGTGTACCAGAAAATCAAGAGGGAGCTCTGGCCTCTTGATTTTTTGGTACGCATTTTCGTTTCGGCCAGCCTTCTCCTTACACATCATCCAAAGCACGCAGCAGTTTCCCTAGCGAGGCTTTAGCGTCACCAAAGAGCATCGATGTCTTAGGATTCGTGTACAGCGGATTGTCAATCCCCGCAAAGCCTGGGCTCATTCCGCGCTTGAGCACCACCACATGATGGCCCTGGTCCACATTCAAAATAGGCATGCCATACAGAGGGCTGCCCGGCTGATTCCGGGCGGCCGGATTTGTCACGTCATTAGCGCCAATCACGAGCACCACATCCGTCTGCGGAAACTGGGGATTGATATCATCCATGGCATACAGCTCGTCATAAGGCACCTCCGCTTCGGCCAATAGCACATTCATATGTCCCGGCATCCGTCCCGCCACCGGATGAATGCCAAAACGCACGGTCACCCCTTTGTGCTGCAGCTTTTCAGTGAGTTGACGCACTTCCTGTTGTCCCCGAGCCACTGCCAACCCATATCCCGGAACAATCACCACCTGGCGGGAATATGCCAAAATGGTGGCCACATCTTCAACCGTGGCGGCTTGAACCACTCCATCATCCGCCACGCCAGAGGCTCCTTCCCCCGAAGCAACCTGGCCAAAGGCTCCAAATATAATATTGTGGATAGGACGGTTCATGGCCTGACTCATTTGCTGAGTCAAGATCGTACCGGATGCTCCCACCAAAGCACCGGCAATAATCAGCACATCATTGGATAGTAAAAAACCTGTGGCGGCAGCCGCCAGTCCAGTCAATGCATTTAATAATGAAATAACTACCGGCATGTCTGCTCCGCCAATGGGAAGAACCAGAAGGATGCCAGCGAGAGCGGCTAGGATAATATACAGAGCCAGCAAGATTAACGCATGAGCGCCACCCGATACAGTCATATCAATGCCCATAATTAAAACGACCGCGACGATGATTGCGTTAATCACTTTTTGCCCAGAGAAGGTAATCGGGCGTCCGCTCACCCACTCCTGCAACTTCGAGAATGCCAGCAAACTGCCTGTAAAACTAATAGAACCTATGATAATCGTCAGCAACGCCGCAATGGATGAGTAGCCTGAAGATATCCCATGAACCCATTCCGATTGGAGTGCACCAATCGAAACCAGAGTCGCAGCGCCACCACCCATGCCATTAAACAGCGCCACCATTTGCGGCATGGCCGTCATGCGGACCTTTCGGGCTGCATAGGCTCCGATAACCGTCCCCAATACCAGAGCGCTGCCAATCCAAATCAACGGGAAAGAATGATAGTGGATCAGCGTGACGATAAAGGCAAT
This sequence comes from Sulfobacillus sp., assembly GCA_027344105.1. Classification (GTDB taxonomy): domain Bacteria; phylum Bacillota; class Sulfobacillia; order Sulfobacillales; family Sulfobacillaceae; genus Sulfobacillus. The sequence goes on along the minus strand of DAHWJO010000048.1, from coordinate 17,679 downwards.
AATCATGCCACTGGCTGCGACAAGATTTCCCGACTTAGCGGTCGCGGGAGATCGCAGGCGCATGATACCCACAATAAACAAAATGGCCGTAATGAGATATCCGATTGCAAGCAGCATAGTCATTTCCTTCACTCCGTGGGCCGTTCGGCAGATTTTATTTTGAACATTCCAAGAATCCGGTCGGTCACCACGTAGCCGCCGACCACATTCAACGTAGCTAAAAATACTGCAGCGATACTAATTCCCATATCCACCGCTCCATGTACCGAAGCCGCCAGGGCGAGTGCCCCCACCAAGATAATGCCGTGAATAGCGTTGGTCGCAGACATCAATGGCGTGTGCAGCACTGAGGGTACTTTGGATATCAGTTGAAATCCCACAAATACAGCCAATATGAAAATGTAGAATTCGGTAATCAGGTGATGCGGCATTGGCAAATCAACTCCCCACTAGTGGCATACGTTTCTGCAAGGCATCATGCCTAATCTTTCCATTCTCAACGATCAATGTGCGGGCAACAATTTCGTCATCCATATCCAGTGGACCAGTAGGACCACCCAATCCCAGTGAGAAGAGATAAGTCAGAAAATTATACACATTGCGAGAATATAGTTGGCTGGCATGCGGAGCCAACTGAGAAGCAATATTCAAGGGTGCTTCGATGGTGACGCCGTTCGGGGTCACTATCGAAGCACCCGGCAGGCTCAGTTCACAGTTGCCGCCCGCTTCGGCGGCCAAATCCACAATGACAGCGCCCGGCCGCATGCTCAGAACCATCTCCCTCGTCACTAAGACCGGCGCAGAACGCCCGGGAATCAATGCCGTAGTAATGACCACATCCGCATCAGCGACCGGCTTGGATAGCAAGTCCACTTCTTGTTGATGGATATCTGCCGCCAAGGCTTGCGCATAGCCATCCTGGGTTTGCTGGCTATGGATCTCGAATGTGAGAAAGGATGCGCCCAGGCTCTCCACCTGTTCCCGAACAACGGGGCGCGTATCAAAAGCCTGCACGACGGCTCCCAGACGGTGCGTCGTGGCAATGGCCTGCAGTCCGGCCACGCCCGCCCCGAGGATCAATACCCGGGCCGGTATAATGGTCCCAGCAGCCGTCATCAACAACGGAAAGAAACGCGGCAAGCGTTCTGCCGCGATCAGCGCTGCCCGGTAACCGGCGACCGTGCTCATGGAGGACAACACATCCATACTCTGGGCGCGACTAATACGCGGGATCGAGTCCATACTGAATGCCGTCAACTGGCTATCGGCCAAGGCCGCAAAAGCTCTAGCAGGCGTAGACAGCGGCCCAAGCATTCCAATGACGATAGTTCCGGGGCGCAGATATCGAAAATCAGATCCATCTGCAGAGGGATCAATGCTTTGGACACTGACCGCAATATCTGCCTCTTTCATCCAGCCCAAATCCCCAGGCACCACCTGCGCGCCGGCATTCTCGTACTGCCTATTGCTAAAACCGGATTCTTGCCCTGCATTTTCTTCGACAATCACCTGGTGCCCCAATTTGGTTAGCCGCGCCACCGTTTCCGGAATGAGTGCGACCCGCCGCTCGTGGGGATTTGTTTCGCAAGGCACTGCAATTTTCATGTGGACTCGACCCTCCCTGCCATTGTTCTAGAATGCACAAAATTATAATCCCAACAATTGCCACGTTCGTGGCAATTCTCCACTTCACCGTTGGTTCTGTGCATCGTCATGGACATTGTCTCCTTCAGATTATTCGAGAGGACTGACAACTCCATCGGAACAAGATCGGAGCGAACTTGCCCGGATGGGGAAGACGGCGGAATGCCTGATCCGCAGAGCTGACGATATTCCTCGGTGCCATCATGGTTATCCGCACGTTAATCCCACATGCGAAGGTATTATGCGACCAGACAATCACTTCTATAGACCCTTGGTCGCCTGTAAATAATCAGGATCCGCAGGGCGAAGAGATCCGTCAAGCCGATCGCATTTGCCTAAACAGAGCGGGAAACTGTCAAATGGGCCGCTTTCCAGCGCTCTTCTCCCCTCTTGAATTAATGACGCGCCGATACCCCCTTCTCAAATAGTGAACGGTACGCGGCAGCTTCTCGATGAGCGCCATGTTTCTGACGGATGGCCTCGCGCGCAGCAACAACAATCCGGTGCCGGGATTGGGCGTCATCCAGTATACGGGGCATGCGGCGGACAAAATCCTCAGCACTGTTGAATAACCACCCTGTTTGACCGTGATCAATTAATGAGGCATTCCCATCAATATTCGCCGCCACAACAGGGATACCGCAGGCCATCGCCTCCATCAAAGCATTGGACACGCCTTCTGCCCGAGATGTGTTTAACAATACGGTGGCACGGCAATACATGCTCGGCATCTGGACGCGAGGAATTTCTCCCCAGACTTTGACCCATGGGCGCGTTTTAGCTCGGTCCTGAACCCGGGCTGCTTCACTGGAATCCCGCGCCGGACCCACCAGCCATAATTCTGCCAATGTACCGGCTTCCCGCATTGATTCGACCAAATCCACCGCCCAATGGGTTCGCTTAACCTCTCGTATGCCTCCGGCTACGAGGATCGTCGGGATACTAGGTGTATCCACGCGATGCGGGTGAAATAAATACTCATCGACTCCCGGTGCAATCACCACTATGCGGTCATGCCAATGAGGGGCATATTCCAACAAGCGCGCCCGGGCAGATTCAGTAAAAACCACATGGCATAACACCCTGTCAAGCCGTGCGGGCAGGTCTGGTTCTTGAGCCAAACCATCCCATAAATCAGTGCCTGTCCACACAACAACCATATGAGCTAAATCAATGCCTTGAGCAATTAAAGGTGCGGCCACAGTCCAGGCATTCCAAGCGAGTATTCCCTCAGCCTTCGGCAGGGGAAGTCCATAGTGTATTGTCGATACATTCCACCCAAAGTGCTTCAATCCAGTACCGACGCGCTCCGCGCTCGTCGCATTCCCGCCGGTTTTTGGGGTGTTGTGCGGGATCACATTGATAATAGTTCCCATGCTGTTGGGCCGTTGACTGTGCACGATTTCCTGGCTCCCTTCTCCCGCCCTGGCGGTTGGACCCTCCGCTTGAATGATAGGCGGCATGCCTTGAGGGCCGGACCAAGATATTTTCGCTGATGTTTCCAAAAGACCACTCTCCTTGTGAAAAATCGTATCAAACACTGCATATGGACGCGTTATATCTGTGATAACCATACATATTGACTGGGGTAGCCCTGATCGCGTCCGCCCTCTTTTTCATCCGCGTGTGCGCCCCGATAAAGGCATGGCGGATCTCCTCTCCTCAATATTCCCCCACCCACCGACCGTAAAGTTAGAATGTTCAAAATCGAAAAGTTAGTCGACAGAAGACTCGCCCGCATCCCTCCAGCAGACACTCCCATGGCGGCAAAGACCGACAATCCTATTACATTCCCGGATGGTTGAGCGTTGCCACCTCCCCCCAAAAATATGCCGCCCCCGTCTCGTCCCTCCTGTGTTAAACTAATTATATCATAAAAACACAATATATCAATATATATGTGCCCACGCGTTGTTTTCTCTACCATGTTAGGCGTGTGTTTATGGTGTTTGCTATGATCTTCGCCGAGAAATTCACCGTATGAATAGGCTTTCCGGCACATACGTCCCCAGATAACTCAGGTTGGCTGCAGCCAATTGGATGCAGCCGATGGAAGGACAAAAGCGAAAATGCGGCGATTTGGGCCGGCTATAACTTACGTAAGCCGTATAATGCGGGCGATTTTAAGGTCCGATCCCTGTCACCTCAGGTAACCGATGATGTATGTTCCGGGATGTCCGCCGTTTTCGCCGCCTATGGGTTGGGTTGGGTTGGGTTGAACTTCACGATCATGGTCATCCGCGTCCGACATGCATGGCTAATTCCGTCCTTTCTCTTTTCCTCTTTCCACAAGACCAAGATCATTTTGGGTCTGTAGGCGGTCTTGCTTGCGCAATACATGTGATCTGCCTAACAGACAGCAAGTGCAACATCCTCTACCATAAATCGTAGGGATTAACGAAGGAGCGAGAGAACACTGTGGAGAAATATGATATGACCATCATAGGAGGAGGATCTGCAGGCCTGACGGTAGCCAGTGGCGCCGCAAGTTTTGGGGCCCGGGTGGCTTTGATTGAGAAAGAGCAGCTAGGCGGTGACTGCCTGCACTATGGCTGTGTCCCAACCAAGGCTCTCATCCGCTCAGCACGAGCCGCAGCCACGGTGCGACAAGCTGAATCGTATGGCATCGAAACCTCTGGAATCACGGTGAACTTTTCTAGGGTCATGCAGCGTATGCAACAGGTCATACAAACCATTCAAGAGCACGACTCTCCCGCCCGGTTCCAAAGTCTGGGCGTGGAGATATTGCAGGGACCAGCCGAATTCGTGTCGACCAACACGCTGCGTATTGGGAATCAGACCATTTTTTCTAAAAAAATCGTACTTGCCACCGGTTCCAGACCGGCAGTTCCATCCATTCCTGGGTTATCTGAAACGGGCTATATCACCAATGTAGAAGCCTTGCAACTGAAGGCCTTGCCGAGATCCTTGGTAATTTTAGGTGGTGGACCCATTGGTCTAGAATTTGCACAGATTTTTTCCCGACTGGGAACACAGGTCACGGTGATCGAGATGTTCCCACAACTTTTACCCCGAGAAGACCCTGACGCGGTGCACATCGTCCAGAAAGCGTTAACCCAAGAGAACATCACTTTTTTGTTGGGAGGCCGTGTGATTGCGGCTAGCCGCAGAGGGCCTCAGAAGGTTGTTTTGGTGGATCAGGACGGTCAGCGTATGGAATTATTGTGTGAGGAGATTTTCATCGCCACCGGACGGCAGCCCAATATCGAACTTCCAGGGCTTCGAGCCATCGGCATAGACACAGGCAAGACCGGAGTCATCGTGGATTCCCACTTAAAAACCTCCCTTCCCCATATATTTGCCGCTGGGGACGTAACCGGGGGGTTACAGTTCACCCATGTCGCAGGCTATCAAGGCAAGGTGGTCATTCGGAATGCCCTGTTTCCTTTCAAGCAGCGAGTGAACTACCGTGCGGTTCCGTGGACCATCTACACCGATCCTGAAATCGCCCATGTGGGGTTAACCGAGACCGAAGCTCACGACCGCGGGGGCTCGGTCCACATCTACGCCACGTCATTCCGTGATGTGGACCGAGCCGTCATAGACGGCAAGGCGGAAGGATTCGTGAAGGTCATCACCGACGATAAAGGACAGATTCTCGGTGCGCATATCGTGGGAGATCATGCTGGAGATCTCATTCAGGAGTTAGTGTTTGCCATGCACCATCACATCTCCATCGGCAAGATCTCCGAAGTCATCCACGCCTATCCCACCCATGTCGAAGGCTTACGCCAAGCGGCCGATCTTTACTGGAAGGAAAGACTGTTCGGCGGCCTCGTGGCCGCCCTGCTAAAGAGAGTCGTCCATTTTACCCATTGAGCGAAGGCACCTTGCTGGGGGAAGGCTCCCCGCAGCCGGAGGGCCATCTCCCCGGTGCAAACAACCGCAGAAAGATGCCCCGAACCTGATTCTTATTCTGCCACCGAACAAACGCTATAACCGGGAACTCCCAAGTGACCGCCCGACGGTGAGTCCTGCAGCCTCACTGTCGGGCGGTATCTGAATCTGTATTCTTCGACAAGATATCTATGCGAAGAGTCTTCGGGCTTCCGCCATCCGTTGGAAACCTGTCATGACCTCCATGGCCATAAACACCCCGGCACTCCAGAGCAGCCAGTGCGGCAGCACCATCATGAGGGAGAGAAAAATGAACCCTTCCGTACGTTCCGCAAGGCCCGCCTGATAGTAAAAGGACTTCATGCCCTTCTTGTCCGCCAACGCCCCAACAGTCAAGAATACGGTCATCGAGAAGACCATACCCGCTGTCAGCAAGAGCAGCAGAAGCCGGGCATGAGGATATCGGACCGCCAGTGCGATAATGATGCCAAGTTCTACTATGCGGTCAAAGGTCACATCCAAGAGAGTTCCCCATGCGCTGCTTCTCCCCTGTTCCCGGGCCATGGATCCATCCACGGCATCCAGATATCCGGAAATCCATAATAAAATTACCCCCATTACTGGGTTAGCGGTCGCCGTCAACCCTCCGGCCGCCACGCCCGTAATGAAAGCCGCCCATGTTATCTGGTTGGCGTTGAACCCTAACCGGATACAACCGCGTGCGGTCCCTTGAATTACCGGTTGAACATATTTTCGAGCATGCGTATCCAGCATCTGCTATCATCTCCCAAATCTTTAACCCTTCTACAATATACGGAACTGCAGCGATGCTCTGTAATCCATTTCATTGATCGCACCAATGGATTCCCGTATAATCAAAAGCGAAATTTGAAAGTGATGTCAATGATGATGTTATCTGGCATTCAATATCCTTCAGATCTTGCACATGAATTGAGGCAAGACACGTAACCCGCAGACCTTGGATGTCTATCTGGGACGTGCTGATAACCGCCAATGGGCGGCGCGGCAAATTGAAAATGTCTTGGCCAGTAACGTAAGACATCACAATAGTGACAAACGATAAGTAGGCGAGAAAAATGCCGTCAGTCTCCATCATTGTGCCTGTGCTCAATGAAGCGTTAACCATGGATGCCGTGTTAAACCATCTTGCCAGGACGTTTCCGGATTGCGAACTGATCGTCGTCGATGGGGGAAGTTCCGACCACACGGTTGCCACGGCCCAGCCATATGCCATGGTTATCATCAGCGAACGTGGTCGGGCCCGTCAAATGAACACTGGTGCAAAAGTCTCCTCAGGAGACATCCTTTGGTTTGTGCATGCGGATTCCTATGTCTATGCAGCGTCTCTCAGCACAATTCTTCAAACTATGGAGAACCCCGCGGTGGTTGGAGGTGGACTAACCCTCCAATTCCAAGAAGCCACCGTAGGTCTTAGAATGATTGCGGCCCTTTCCAATCTCCGGGCTCGCTGGCTGCATTGGATTTTTGGAGATCAATCCCTGTTTGTACGGCGGCACGCGTTTGAAGCCGTCGGAGGATTTCCCTTGTTGCCGATCATGGAGGATCTGGAAATATCTCGCCGCCTCAAACGTATAGGACAATTGGTGTTGCTTCCGACAACATCGCAAACGTCCGCCCGGAGGTTTCTTGAAAATGGTACTGGCCGAACGTTCCTGCGGATGCAACTGTTGAAGATCGCCTATTTTCTCGGAATGCCGCCCGAGGATCTCGTGAAACACTATGCCAAAACAATGAGGAGGGAGAAGAAGTGAACGCTGCAGCGGTTGTCATGTTATCAAAATCTCCCGCCATCGATTCGTGTAAAACCCGGCTGACCAACCGCCTCACTCCGGACCAGGCCAATGAATTGCAAGACGCGCTCATCCAGGACACATGGGCTCATATTGCTCCCGAGCAAGGATATCATCTGTGGGTGGCCGCGCCAAGTTTTGAGAGTCTCACATATTTTCGACCTTTGACGCACCGGTTATTAATACAACAGGGAATCCACTTAGGTCACAAAATGCGGCATGTCACTACCACATTATTTTCGATGGGCTACTCACAAGTCATTCTCATTGGCAGTGATATGCCGCTCATGACACGCTCTCTGCTCTCAGAGGCAATGGAGAAACTTCACACCGCTAATTGTGTCTTGGGACCCGCTGAAGACGGGGGGTATTACTTAATTGGGCTGACACCCCAGACTCCGGACCCGTTCGCGAGCATTCCGTGGGGAACCAGCCAAGTACTCGCGAAGACCCTTCAGCACTTGAAGACGGCGCCATCACCATACGCGCTGTTGACTAGAAACCGAGATATCGACACGTGGGCTGATCTTTTATTCTACACCGAATCCCCCAATCTCACACCTGCAATTCCTCACCTATTGAGCTGGGCCCAGCAGCACGTTGGGGTTCTCGCTCATACCCAATCTCCATGAGAAAAAGCCGTCAATCCTCTACAGGGTTGACGCGGCGACGTCCGCCACCAGCGCCAACACGTCGGACATCTCATAGAGTCGGTGTCGCTCTAGGATCAAGCACTGACCCAGCTTCAAAGCCAATGCCTCGCTCCGTGTGCGCGCCGCTGGATCGTTTATCCGCGTGAGGTCCTCAACATGGGACGTCCCCACCACGCGCCGGATCATTTCGCACCCTGCAAAACCTACCGCATCGTGCAACAGCGCCACCCACACCTCTTCGGGCTCTTTAGAGTCCGTATTTCTAATCCTGGGCTGGTTATTCCACAAGCCCCTAAATTCACGCTGAAAATGAAACCACATCAGCTCGACGGCTTTCAATAGATCTTCCCGGTACGCTATGTCTCTGGCATGATCAGTATCGGTAGTCAGGGAACACCAATTGAGAAACACGTTCGCCACCAAAACACCGAGATCAAATCCCATCGGACCATAAAAAGCGAACTCCGGGTCGATGACTTTTGTGTCTCCACCCGTCACCATAAGACTTCCGGTGTGCAGGTCTCCGTGAATTAACGCGTGAGTTTCAGTATTGAATTTCACCCGCAAGGCCAAAATCTCCTCTTGCAGCAAACGGTTTGCCCACATCTCCTGCGCTTGACTCTCCAGTTGTGGCGTAAAGTGATTCATCTCATGAGGAGCAAACGGAAAGGTAAAAACGAAATCGGACGTAATCTTGACCAGAGCCGGATTGGCGAATTTTTGCTTCCATGCTGACACTTCGCAGGCATCTAGGGAAAATTCCGATGTCAAGAACAACGTGCGAGCAAGGAACACACCAAGGTGAAGCGGCCATTGAGGATAGTGCTGCCGCGCAATCAGACCCTCTCGCAGCAGTGTGTGAGACGCGAGGTCCTCCATGACCAGCAAAGACCGCTCATGATCGAAATGATAGACCATCGGCACCATTCCCGGGCAGAGGGCCTGCTGAATTTTTAACACCTCACATTCCAGCCTGAGGCGTTCCACCGTGAGTGGCCATGCGGACCCCACAGATCGCATATACGGCGGGGCATGTTTTACAATCACACTGACCGATTCGGGACGCCCCAGTTCCCCCACCCGGAACACAAAATTCATATTCCCGTTGCCAATCTCATGGATTGTCAGCCGAGCCTTGCCCGGGAAAAGGTCAGGAAGCGCTCGGATATACTGGATGATGTCCTCAGCAACCAGTGGTGTCTCACTCTTCATGCCAATTCACTCCATCGCCCGTTCGTTTAAGGTACCAGCCATTGCCCCTTCCCCATGCCTTGTCCCGGCAACCGCAACGTCTGTCATGGTGTAGGCCCATCCTCAGGCTTTATAATGCCATTTGCCGGCGAGATGGGTTCATGATGGGTTTGTGGTGGGATCAACATCGCAGTTCCCATTTTCAGCAGTGGCGACTGGCGAATGCCCTGTCGGAGCCTAGGAGATAACACCGGCAGCAATACTCCCACCGCTAGCGTGGCCATGGCCCCATACGCATCCCAACTATAGGGAGCCGCCGGAAAGGGAACAAAGGTGTCCTTCACAACATAGAGTAGAATACCCAGACCCACGAGGAGAATGGCCGTGGTCACTCGGCGCATGCGGTGTTTGACCGTGTAGATGATGGCCGCGATCATCACGAGTGTATACGCGGCTAAAATCAAGTCGGCACCGTAAGTGAGAATAATGGCCACCGCTTGCGTTGCCGACCTGCGCAGAAACCCCGCAAGGAAGGCGAGACTCGCCACTGCCACAAAACTCAGCGCCCCCACAGGTGATCCCGTCCGGGTGCTGACCCTAGCCAGCATCCGCGGTCCGAGCCCATCCCTGCCCAATGCAAACAACATGCGGGACGCTCCATTGGCGGATGCCAACGCCGCCCCAAATGAACTCACGACGGCTCCAAAGTTGACCAGAGTGCCTACCCACGACGCCACGAAATGATCGGTCACCGACACGAGTGGAACCGCCGATGCAGCAAGAAGTTTGGTGTTGGGATACGCATTGGTCACAACGGCGGTGATCCCAATTTCATAAATTGCAACAACAATTAACGACAGGGCAACCGCCATCGGGATCATCCGCCGGGGCCGTGCAGATTCCTCTCCCAGCGTCGCCGCTGCTTCAAACCCTGAAAATGAGGAAAAGGAGTACACGACGCCAAGTCCCAGGACCGCCAGGGAAGTGCCGTCAGGATGGAAGGGTGCCGGACTGAAAGCGTGTCCATGATATCCGCCCTTGGCGAGAATGATGATCGCTACCACGGTCACCAGAGCCATAGAGATCCCTTCAAGAAGAAGAATAACCGTTGAGGAAATCTTGATGTCCATATAGGCCAGGACCACGACAAGGACAAACGCCGCCATAGCATAAATCTGCCAGGGAAGATGAAGGCCAATCGCTCCGAACGCAGGCTGTGCCTCATCAGCAAAGCTGGCATAAACACCGCCGGCGAAATTGACGTAGACGAGCATTAAGGCCCATGCTGAGAGAAACCCAAACCTCGGGCCAGCGACCGCGCCGATAAACCCGTAGACTGATCCGGCGCTATTGAACCCGCGGGTAAAGATCACGAACGCATAGGCGACAAAACCCATCGCCACGGCTGCGATCACCTGGACTAAGGCCGTGCCTCCACCCGAAATGCCCGCCAGAATGGCCGCACTGATGACAACTCCACCCGTCGGACCCTGAACCCCCACCGATTCGGCAATCGTTCGAAAAAAGTGCAAGTGCCCCATGCGAAGCCGGTGGGACACTCCGGCACTCGGATAAGCCAGTGCGCCACTCTCATGCTGTTCTAAGGGTTCTGTGTTCATGCAATATCCTCCCGCAACTTCCCCTAATTTCTATTCATTGCACGTTCGTTCTCCATTAATGGCTTCGAAACCCGCAAAGTGCCTCATCACACGAGTGGAATATAGTGCTGACCGTCAAACACCGGAGGCACGACGAGACCCATTTGGGCATAAAGGCTTTGCGGAATACCAATGTCCGCAAGGTACAGCTTCCCTACGTAGGGTTGGGCCGCAGGTTCCAAAAGTCCGGATTTCGGCAACGCCAGGGTCAGCGTCGCTCTAGCGCGCATCGTGGATGCTTCGGGTATTCCGGTCGATGGATTCAAACCTGATGGCACATCCAAAGCAAGGACAGAAGTGGATGCTTCATTCGCTTGTTGAATCAATGTACTGACCGCACCTTCAGGATTCCCTTTCAAGCCATACCCCACCAAGGCGTCTATCACGAGAACCGCCTGCTCTAATACAGGACGCAGACGCGACTCGGAACCAGGCTCAAACACCGTCACCGACACAGCCATCGGCTCTAAAATAGTCCTCTGGATGCGCGGAACTTCCGTAAGGTTACTGCTGGCTAAAATCACCGTCACCGGCCATCCCCAAGCGGCCAATCGCCGGGCGGCTACTAGTCCGCCGCCACCATTCCCTCCCGTTCCAGCCAACACCACTATCGTGCCCGGCCGGGAGACCTCCGCAGCCAATGTCACCGCCAAAGCCGCGAGGGCTGCTCCGGCGTTCTCCATCATCTGCAACAAGAGAATATGGTAAGTGTTAATCATCCTGTCATCGACCATGGCCATTTGCCATGCCTCGATGCTTGGAATTGTCATTCCAAGATATGACGCAGTTCGTGCCATGGTTTTCTTCCTTTCCGCTTCGCGTATGTGACGGTTTACTCCTTAACCAGAGTTGGCCGAGCCCCGATGAAGTGCCCACATAAATTCAAGATTCTCGTGCCCCGCTGCTGAACACCGCACTCACTCCCCCACCCTTCCACCAGTGGACCGATCCCAGAAAAAATCCCTCTCACCGTCTTGATGCCAAGCACTCACAAAATCTCTAGGTACAGGTGTTTTTCGTCTCTTGTGTCCCAGCGGGCCCCAAGTGCCGGACCACAAGATTACGGCACGCCGCCTGACATTGTTAAGCGGCATTCACCTGTGCTGATAACAGAGCAGCATGCCAATGCCGAGACAGGGTTTTGGGAAAGTCGCCTTAAGGAGCGAATTCGGGCAAAGAGACGTTCTGGGTGTGTTCTTAAGTGGCAAAGTTGAAAATACTCGCCACACGATCCCTGAAACCCACATGCTTCAGCCTTTGGATAACTCTCCTTGGCGTTTATCAATCCCTATAGAGCCAGCCTCTTTTACCTACTCCATTGCACTCCTGTCCCAGCAAGCCTGTGAGTCCTTAGATAATAATCAGACCCGTTCTAACTGACGTTTGGTTTTAACGCTTTGCGTTACGTATTTTAGACTTGCGGACGATTGTTCGGTTTATCATCGACCGCACATAGACGTCGCCGTCAAAGAGAAAACGTGTCGACAAGAGCCGTTAAATCCGCCGCCTCAAAGTCAGGACGCACCCCAAGTGCCTCAGGCGTCTGATTCTGGCGATTGATCCATCCCACTATAAATCCAAAGGACTTAGCTCCTGCCGCATCCCAACCATTGGATGAGACAAAAAGCAGGCGTTCTCTGGGGACACGTAGGGTCGACACCGCATATTGATACACTTGCGGATCAGGCTTGTATGTTTGCAGCGAATCCACGCTGAGAATGTGCTTGAAATAAGGCGTCATCCCAGCATGCCGTGTGGCAGTCTCGATCATATTGAGAGTGCCGTTGGATAAAATAGCTAAGGTCCGTGGACTGAGTCTTTCTAGTGCTTGGGTTACTTCAGGATAAGGTTCCAGTTGATGATAAGCGTTCAACAAGGCGTGAATGGTATCACTGTGTCCGTCCAACTTCAAGTGGTTCAAAGTGTACCCCAGCGCCTCGCGATTTACGGACTCAAAATCCGCATATCGATGCATCAACGACCGCAACCATGTATACTCTAACTGTTTTTGACGCCAAATCTGACTAATCTTGTGTCCGTATCCCGGAAAAGCCTTATCAGCAACTGACACCACGGAATGCACATCAAATAAAGTGCCGTAGGCATCGAATATAACAGCCTCAATCACCGCAATCCCTCCCCGCGCAGGGGACACATTGAGTGTCCCAACAGCAGCCTTTACCCCGCCATAGCTTAATAACAAAGTCCCATGATTTAGGATTTAGGATGCCTCAAGGCATCGCCACAATCCCCGGCTCACATCCACCGGATAGGCGCCACTTCCGTAGTGTACTGGGCCACTCGCCACAGGCCGCCTCAATACTGAGCCGTTTCTGATCGTCCTGGCTTAAGCCCTCCACGTTATTCAATATTATCACCGTCCAGTTTTTCTCCAGACAATCTGCGGTATTTCTTCCGCATTTTCGCTCGCAAGACAAGGCCCGCCAATAGAACCAAGCCCGTAGCGGTAAGGCCCACAACCGCATCCTTTTCTCCGAAGGCACTCTGATACAGAACCGCGATAATAATTTCCATGGGCAATATCCCCAGCCCCGTCGTCCAGAGAAATTGTCTAAACGTCATGGGAGTTACCCCCAACGCGTAATTCAGAGCATTAAAGGAAATCAACGGAATCAATCGCAAGATAAAAACGCCGCCGACTCCCTCCCGTTCAAAGAAGTTCTCAAACCGTCCCTGTAACGGTTTCGGCAGAAATCGCTGCACGATCGGTTGGCCCCATATCTTAGCCAAAAAGTAGGAAAGCGACGCACCTATCATGGCTCCGAGCCACGCATAGACCACACCCCAAACCGGTCCGAAAATCAGCACACTGCTGATGGTGATGACCTCCGCCGGAACAAAAGTGACGCTATGCAAAATCATCAAGGCTATGACAAGAACCGGACCCCACGCCCCAAGAGACCGGACCGCTTCGCGAACGCGCCGTATCGTTTCTATCCGGAACACCGGAGCCACACTAGAGCGCAGCGAAGGAGTCAGCAGCACCAGCAGCACTAAAGCTACCAGTGTTCCGGCAATAATCCAACGAGTAAGGCTTCGCTTACTGATAGATCTGGTCCCCTCTCATCATCTCCGCTGCTCTCTGCCAGTTGACCGATGATGCTTACGGTTCCATACGGAGACTGGAGGCAAGTGCATCGGCATCGCGAAACGTCCCACAGACGCTGTCTGGTTGGTTATGTGCCGTGTGACTCTTTCATTCCTCAGTCCGCACGATACGAAATCCCGGAGTGTATTCGGCCTCGTCAAAGCCCTGAGAAGAGAGCTCTAAAAGCATCCGTCCATGAATATTTCCCCACCGTTGGAAATCACACCCCATGGGGGTGGGCGGATGCAATTTTATCATAATCGCCGCTTGCTATCATCATAGTTTGTAAAAGGTGACGGATCTGTAACCTAACTTACACGGTGCCCATTCCTTGTTCATTCCGTTTGTGCAGTCCGGGGCGACACATGACAAATCTTCTTGTGTAAATACTACGGTTTAAACATAACATATAATTGCAATGTTGCAATGTTTAGAAGGAAATTACCCAGCCTGTCACCGGAATTGTGGGTCTACTGAGCAGAAAAAAACTCTGCCGTATTGTACCAAGCCACAGGAGTATACTCCCCGCGAATAACGCTTCAATATAGACGCCCCTACTGGACAAAATGATCCCATTCTTGTACTGTCAATGGCTTTTTCCCAAATCCAGGGATCAGGGCTGGTCGCCTGAGAATGCAACATCAAAGTGCGAAAAGGAACCGCGAGCCGGGATGGAATTATCGAACGCTTATGGAAATTTGTCAAAGCCGAGTGTTTGCACGGACGGTACTACGAGACACTCGCTCCACTAAAAAAGGCGGTAAATGACTGCTGGGAACATGCCACCGACCAACACCAAGCAAAATTGGATAGTCTCTTAACACTCAAATTTCAGATGTTCAAATCCGCTTCATTATTCGTCAAATGTAGTCGGTGAAGAGCATAGGTGCCCTAATCGGCCAGATAGCCCAACAAAAATTATAAAGGCATGTGTCCGAAAGAGGAATCCCAACAATGCCCTCGTAAATAGAACCTGTGGATCCACAGGACATCATCTGTGCTAATGATACTCGCCATAAGATTCAAGTCCTCCGCTATGTTGCCCTTCAGACCGAAGAGATTCACTACTTGTGGCCTTCTTACACTGTAGTGTTGCCGACTATGGGGTGGACTGCATTGCAGACCTCTGTATTAAATATGCCTATGGGTCAATTCGTACCCTCAAGGCGCAGGGTTGTCGGTATGGTATACTTGAGAATTGTATGCATGCTGTACGCTCTTCCTTGTATGGCGTAGGAATGCGGGTTGAGACACGGAAATCAGGACCTGAGCCGGAAATTGACCCCAGCATTTCCGGCGGCAAATACCAACGGGGTGATTACGGCAGTGGAACCCTGCCAGCAGGAACCCAACGTCCTGCGGCCCACGGTGAAGGATGCCCCTTGCGGGGAAGTTGCGCCCATGGGATTTGACGGATAGGACGCCGTGGTCCTGCCAGGATTCGCAGATATGCACACCCATTTGGACAAGACCGGCACCGCTGGGCTGTTTTCTCCCCAGGCGAGACTCTATCCGGGGTAGTTAAGGCATTTACAGAGGTCCAAAATGGCTTAACTCCTCCATTCTTCTCTCCTATCCGGGCGCCGCCATCTATGATTTCGACCGCCATCCCGTCTCGACCGTACGTCTCGAAGACACCGCCGCCTATTTTGTCACCCGCAGCTTTTTAGACAACCCCCAAGGCATGCTGCACGCCCTGTTCGCCGAAGAGTAACCGCCATTTGTTGCCGGAAGCAATCCGCCCGCCTGCTCGCGGATTGCAGATCTCGCCATTATTTCCTATGCTATCGGTTATGGACAATTGCATGAAAAAATGGCATGGGTGTCTGGCGCCATGATGAGACGGCGGACAGACGTCCCTGCAACAAGCCGGCAGGCACTCCCATGAGCGCTCCGATTACACGCCGCCTGTTTAAAAATTCCTCAGCGATGGCCGCAGCGCGCGTGGTCACCCTCTTCATCGGGTTCGCCGCTTTGCCTGTCATCATCAGTTCCATCGGCATGACCCTGTACGGCATTTGGGTCATCGTCTTTGGCATGGTGAAAATGCTGACAGTCCTGGATTTGGGAGTGGGCAGCACCTTTGTGACCCAGCTGGCCATGGCCCGGACCCGTCAGGATGCGCAGCAGATGCGGCAGGTGATTACTCTCAGTGTGCTGTTCTATGGAGCCTTCGCGGTGGTGCTGTCGCCCGTAATCTTTCTGCTGATGGGTCACCTCCCCGTCTGGTTCCACGTCTCCCGAACGGACTGGGCCGTGATGAAGCCCCTGATTTGGTGGATCTACGGTTTTGTCTTTGTGGCGGAGGCATTTTCATCTCTGGGGGCTTTCGCCGTGGCCTCCCAGCGTCTCGTAATGGTCTCCGTCACCGGCATTATCGGGCAGCTGGTGAATTACGGCCTGCTCATCCTTTTGCTGCTGGAGCATGTGGGCCTGAAATCTTTCGTCATTGCGCTCTACGCCTCGTGGCTCGTCTCCAGCCTCATTTATTTTGTGTCCGCCTACCGGGCTCTCAGGACTTTCCCGTTTGTGGGACTGTGGCCCTTTCCCAAGGCCCTCGCCAAGGCCCTGCTGGCCTTTGGCGGCTGGCTGCAGATTACCCGGATCGCCGGACGCATCACGAACGAAGCCGACCGCATTCTCATCGGAATATACGTCAATACGGCTACTGCCGGGGTGTTTCAGATTGCCTACCAGGTTGCCCAGATGGCGCGGCAGTTTCCCTCGATGTTCATGGGGGCATTCTTGCCCGTCGTCTCGTCCTGGGAGGCGTCCCATGAAGGGTCGCGCATCCGCGCCGCGTATGAAGATGCCAGCCGGTACCTGGCCGCCGCAACTTTCTTCATCGGGATCTTCGCCGTAAGCAGCGAGCGGTTCGTATTTCACCTGTGGCTGAAGCACCATTATTCTGGAGAATATACCGCGCTCATTCTATTAACGCTTGCGGTCTTGGTGAATAACCTCACCCGCGTCGGCACCACCATTTTGCAAGGCATAGCCAAGCCTCGCCAGGAAACCTTCTATGCGGTGATGAGCGCATCCATCAAAGTGGCCATCAGCCTCGCCCTTGCCGCCCGCTTCAAACTGGTGGGCATTCTGCTGGGCACGGCCATCGGCACGGCTATTGGCTCCGTGTACTTTCTGTGGAGCATTCTCCGCTACCTGCGGCTGTCCTGGCGTGAAGGTCTGTGGTCATGGATTGGCCCCATTGTCCTGTCTGCGTCCGTCAGCGGCGGCCTGACCTTCGCTATCAGCCAGCAGGCCCGCCTGCCCGCAGGGAGGGGAGGAACCCTGATTGTCCTCAGCCTTTTAGGCCTCCTGTACACAGGACTGTTCTTTTTATCCCTGCGCCTGTTCAGATTCTACCGCCGTTCCGATTATGAACGGGTCAGGCGCATTTTGCCTGCCCGCTGGATTGCCGCAGCGCAGAAGGTCCGGCTGCTGCCTGTCTTCCGCAACCTGTCGTGAACACCGTTCTGATGGACTTATCCAAATCTGACCACTTCTGACCAAATCTGTCGCCGTCTTCCTGCTTCATCATGCCACCGCTTCTTAGGGCCATGGACCGGTCGTCCACGGGAGGGCACTCCACAGACTGTCACCGAGCAGGTCTGCCGTCAGGCAGACACGGGTGAGGAGCCCCTCACCGAACTCTCGGCCACTTTTCGCAAATTGATCGCCGCATTGATGTCGCGGTCGTGGTGTGTGTGACATTCTGGGCCCATCCACTCCCG
>DAHWJO010000489.1:0-515 GCA_027344105.1 Sulfobacillus sp. | reverse complement strand
ATGTGATCAATATGGCAATGGGTGATGAAGAGGGCGGTCTTGCTATCGCTTCCGCTTGCAATATCCAAGTCTTCGACAGCGTCGGGCCGATAAACGTGGGGAATCCAGGGAGCGCCGCCAATGCGCAGCCGGTCGCGAAGCACATGGCCCGGGCGCGGGCCGACATGGCTCCGAAATAATCCTTGGCCTGGGCTAAAGTCGAGGCCAAAATCCAACAGGACACGAAAGCCGTCTTGTTCGATTAGGATTTTGCTGGAGCCGATCACACCGACTCCACCCCAAAAACTGATGTGGGCCATGCGTCAATCCCCTTTCAGCAATAGGTTGTTCACCCAGGAGCGGATATACGGCATCACATCCTCCATGGTATGGCCATGCGCAGTGCTGGCCCCGGGAAAATAGCCATGCGGGCTGATGTGAGCGGTGGCACAGCCAGCCTCCAAAGCAGGCGCGATGTCATTCTTGTAGTTGTCTCCCACGCTTAACGTGCGTTCCGGGACGAGATCCCCGCCCCA
>DAHWJO010000488.1:0-515 GCA_027344105.1 Sulfobacillus sp. | reverse complement strand
ATTTGGGGCTTTGGCGGGGCTGTTTCTGTGGGTGGACGTGCTTGGCCGCGATTGACGGTATGGATGTGGCTGTTTTATGCTTTTGTCACAGTGACGGCTTATGAGGGTATATTTATGGCGACGACCAGCGCGGAACGGATGCGGTGGAAGCGGGCGAGGGATCGGGGCATGGTCTGGGGCGAGGGGGATGAATCCCAGCTCAGCGATACCGCCCTGATCGAACAACTGGCGATTGCCTGCCAGAAGGCCCGCGAGGGCCAGGGCAACGCTATTGCTCTGGGGTTGCTCCGGGAAATCGCGGCGCGGATCGGCTTGTCTGGTTCGTCACTGTGACAATTTTTGTGCTGGCTGAATAGGAGCCAGATCGAACAAAGCGCGGTCATCCTCTCTGGTCAGTGAAGCATCCAGCATGGCCAGCAGCTTTTCCTGCGGCCATTCCCCGCGTTCGACTTTGGCGAGGATGACGGCACCGACCAGAATCTTGCGGCGGGTGTCTTCACTGCGCTTCTTCTTCG
>DAHWJO010000487.1:0-515 GCA_027344105.1 Sulfobacillus sp. | reverse complement strand
AACGGGCCGATCGCTTCCTTTATCTGAAGGTGCGCGCGGCCGTATTCCCGATGCTCCGCTTTGCCTACCCGCCCGCCCAATAACTGGGCCATCAACTGCAGGCCGTAGCAAATACCGAGGACTGGCAAGCCCATGGCAAACAGGGCAGGATCAACAGATGGGGCATCGATATCGTGCACCGATGATGGCCCTCCGGACAGAATGATCCCTTTGGGCCGCCAAGCCCGTATCTCCGCCAGCGCCATATGGTAGGGGTGAATTTCGCAATAGACGTGAGCTTCGCGCACCCGCCGCGCAATAAGCTGGGTGAACTGCGAACCAAAATCGAGAATCAGGATACGTTCTTGCATGGTTCACTCCACCCGGTAATTGGGCGCTTCTTTGGTGATATTCACGTCGTGGACATGGCTCTCACGCACGCCCGCCTGGGTAATCTTGATGAAGCGGGCACGGCTGCGCAGGGCCGACAAATCTTCTGCCCCCAGGTAGCCCATGCTGGAGCGCAAGCCACCGAG
>DAHWJO010000486.1:0-517 GCA_027344105.1 Sulfobacillus sp. | reverse complement strand
CCGGTTGAGGACCATCACCCGGATCAGCGCTTCCACGTCGGTCGTATGGCGGGTCTTGCGGAACACCTGACGTAGGGCGCTGAAGCCCAGCTCCTTCCAGAGTTCGGTCAAGGCCCAGACATCGCCAAAAGCACGCGCTGCTTCAAAGGCGATGGATGGTGAAGAAATCATTGGCGTCGGGGTGGGTACCTGGCCGCTGACTTTCATCAGGCCCTGAATCACGGCATTCAACTGACTATCGACCTGATCCAGCCGCCCCAGTGTGGCGACAGTACGCTTTTTGACCTTTCCGGCATCATCCCGGGAGGACTCAACAAGCTGGACATAGCGGCGGCTGCCGGAGGTGGTAATCTTCACATGCATGCCGCCACTTTGTCAGCGTTTATTGTCATGTCAATAAAAGAGAATAAGTGATAAAACGTGCCACCACAGAGGTTTTAGAAAATAGGTGCGCATTCCACGCCATTCGGCCACTCAATCCATCGGCATCCGGCCACTGATTCCACGATGATCCGGC
>DAHWJO010000485.1:0-517 GCA_027344105.1 Sulfobacillus sp. | reverse complement strand
ACAAAGATGGTTTTCATCCCCGCCTGCTGGGCGCCATAAATATCCCGATACATGTCGTTGCCGACATAAATGGCTTCATGAGGGGCCACTTCCAATTGCTCTGCGGCCATGGCGAATAATCGGGAATCGGGCTTGCGATAACCATAGTCACCGGAAATGATCCGTATATCAAAATATTTCTTAATACCCATCGCGCGCATTTCGGGGAGGGCGAAGCAGCGTTGTGCGTCAGAAATAGTGGCCAGTCGGTAGGTTTCCTGCAGGCTTTTCAGCGTGCGCTTAATGCCATCGTAACGCTCCAGGCGGGTGCGGGAAAGGCCACGATGCAGGCGTGCCAACTCTTTTGCCAGTCTTTCCCGGCCTTTGACCGGTTTGCTGTTCTCCTGGGTGAGCAGGGTGTGCCAGATTGCCTCGACGTCTATTTCCGGATATCGTTCAGCGGATTGGCGTTTTCTCTCCTTCATGATGGCGAAGTAGCGTTCCCGGACCTCTCGCCGGTTCATAAAGACCCGGTGAT
>DAHWJO010000484.1:0-521 GCA_027344105.1 Sulfobacillus sp. | reverse complement strand
ACGAATGGCCGCAGCCGCATGATGACACGGCATTGGGATTGTTGATGGCAAATCCCCCGCCCATGAGCGACTCCATGTAGTCGACTTCGATGCCCTCCAAAAGCGGCGCGCTCTCCGGATCGACCACCACGTTGACGGCTCCAAATGCGTATTTCTGGTCATCCTGACGCGGCGCATCCAGCGCCATGCCATAGCTGAAGCCACTGCACCCGCCTTGGGAAACATAAATGCGCAGCGCCACATCACTCCCGCCCTGGCTTCCCATGAACTCCATCACCTTCTCGATGGCTTGCTCGGTCAGCGTGATCACCTGACTCACCTCCTCTCCAAATTCCTCTATGAAGACACCAGCAGAGTCTCCTCAGCGCTTTCGAGTCCCACAGCGACGGCCAGCAGCTCAGCCATATCCACGACGCGCATCTCCTCTTCCACGCCCATGGCGGTGACCGAGGCGTTGAACATGGACACGTCCTTGGGGCACGCCACCACAAAGAAGTGGACGTTGGAGAGCCTCATCGCCT
>DAHWJO010000483.1:0-522 GCA_027344105.1 Sulfobacillus sp. | reverse complement strand
ATGCATTACGACGTCGTCTCGGTCCAGCACACGGAGATACTCTGTCACAGACACCGAAATAGGGTAGAGGTCCCCTCTCTGACTTTTCCTTGAGAGGATTTTACCACGAATAAATAGATGCGACTCGCGAGTCTATTGGATCCGTCTAGCTTGGAATTTGCTTTTAGGTAGCAAACGTTCCCGAACGTTGCGGGTCGCTGACTTACAGGTTGGAATAAGTGTTAAGAGGACGCCAAAAACTTGAGGAGGCTCATCATGCCCCGTCAGGAGGGCTAGCCTCTTTAATATTCAGTGGATATCGCGAACGCGATGTCATAGATGTGGAAATTTCTATCTTTCTCCCCTATTCTCAATAAATTCGCGAGGAGCATTCTGACAGTTCCTGCCTCCGTGATCGTGAGGTCTTGGGTCGGCACGGCGGGAAAAATTGAGAGGACATAGCCTTCCTCCTTTGGGAGTATTTGGAAAACTTGTCCATATTATACCGCGGGATTTCGACACCGGATCACCCTTACACCAAAA
>DAHWJO010000482.1:0-523 GCA_027344105.1 Sulfobacillus sp. | reverse complement strand
TTGCAGATGTTGAAGCGGTACACTCACTTGAGGGCTGAGGATCTGGCGAAGAGGATGGGGTGAGGGGTGAAGTCAGAGGACCCATCCAGCATATCGAGACCATCGCCGATGGCGCGGGCAATATAATCATCGGCCTGAATTGCCTAGTTCTTTTTTAATTGTCTTCACCTCGTTGTTATCAAAGTAATATTTTACAGGCCTGTATGTAACGTCCGTATTTGGCATATTTTCAGCTTCCAAATTTTGAAGGGACATAATATTAGGGATATCCCCAACCTCAATATCTGTATCGTCAACAATGACTGTTGCAATGGATGTTTTAAAGGTATCCAGATCGATGGGCGATATCTTGATCGTTTTCTTCCCAGGAGCACACTGCCATTCCCATGTAACAGGGAAGAACCCCAAATGCATACTGTCCCATGACAACGTACTCCACCATTTAGACGAATATGTCTGATCAATTACCACGCTGTTCCAGTCCTTAATAGGTAGCGCCTTAGCCATATACTTATTTTCGAGA
>DAHWJO010000481.1:0-524 GCA_027344105.1 Sulfobacillus sp. | reverse complement strand
GCCACGTCCAGACAAAATATTCCAATTCAATATCTTTTTGACCGGGTATATAGTCCTCATGGTACTCTCGAACACCTTACCCGCTCAGACGATGGCATCATTGAAATAGCCACTCGCGTTTCCGGAATCGCTCCAGAGCGTGCGGACAAAAAGAAACCCGCTTGAGAGCGGGTCAACAAAAATGGGTCGGCACGGCCTGATGATCCCAGCGCCCGACGGCGCCAGTAGTCTCAGCGTACGCGAGGGGGACGACCGTGTGCGGCATGGGAACGGGTCAACACTCGCGGCGCGACGCACCGACCACAAACTCGGACAGTGGGGACGTCCACAACTTCGGAGGAGAAAGACGGCCGACCGATTAGTACGGACTCGCTCCATCCCTTACGGGACGTCCACGGCCCGCCTATCCACCCGCTGTTCTCGCGGGGGTCGGGGCCCCGGGCCGAAGCCCGGGACGGGATTCCTCATCTTGGGGCTGGTTTCGCGCTTAGATGCGGTCAGCGCTTCTCCATCCCGAACCTAGC
>DAHWJO010000480.1:0-525 GCA_027344105.1 Sulfobacillus sp. | reverse complement strand
CAGATCATCGGCCGTCATGCCGTTGAGCTCCAGAGATTGCAGGCAGCCGATAATGCGTACTCCATTGTCTTCAGCCAACTTCATGAAGTCGGCCACGCTCTTGCCACCTGGCATTGGAAAGATGGACTCAGCCTTGCCTTTGCCCAGCAACTCCGTAGCTGGACCTGTAAAGTACATAATGACATTCTGTTCTGCGGCTGCTGCTGTAGCGGCGAGGAAAAAGGCCGAAGGCAACCGCTTGGGGTTTTCTGGTCCAGTGATAAGGACGATAACGAGGTCTGCAACTTGTACGTCGGACATGTTAACACCTCCTCTATTTTCGATGAAATATTTTAATCATAACCATAAGTTAGCATCTAACCGGTGTCTTCCAGCTCCTGTGACCTACAGAAGAAAACATCCGACGGTAATGCGGATGCATTTATAAAAATGGATTCCACCATCGAGCTTGAGCTTGCCACGGCGTGAATCTGATGCGCATTAGACTAACCGGCCTTCCTTCATATCTTCAAAGGCCTGGTATAT